>DASSHL010000244.1:0-7043 GCA_035692845.1 Gemmatimonadales bacterium | reverse complement strand
GCGGGCTCGGTGATCTGCTTCATCAGGATGCCGGCGACGGTGGGCGCCTGGAACGGCAGCTCGCCGGTCAGCATCTGATAGGAGACGATTCCCAGGCTGTAGAGATCGGAGCGCCCGTCGATGTCCCGCTCGCCCGCCGCCTGTTCCGGGCTCATGAACGCCGGCGTGCCGATGGCGACGCCCGCGCCGGTAAGCGTGGCGCCCGATGAAGACGACAGCGCCTTGGCGATGCCGAAGTCAGTCACCATCACCCGGCCGCGAGTGCCTTCAAGCAGGATGTTGTCCGGCTTGATGTCGCGGTGGATCACCGAGACCGCGTGGGCGGCCGAGAGCGCGTCGGCAGTTTCCTTCATGATGCGGCGCGCTTCATCGGGCGGCAGTTTGCCGCGCCGCTTGAGCCGGGTGCCGACCGATTCGCCGTCCACATAGCCCATGACGAAGTAGACCAGCCCCTGGCCGTCACCAACGGTGTGGATGGGCACGATGTGGGGATGGGAGAGCCGCGCCGCCGTCTGCGCCTCACGGGTGAAGCGCTCGCGGATGTCCTGCTGAAAGGCGAGCTCGGGCGGCAGCACCTTGATGGCCACACGCCGCTGGAGCCGGTTGTCGGTGGCGCGGTAGACGACGCCCATGCCGCCCCGTCCCACCTCGCCCTCGATGGTATAGGCATCCCCCAGCGCATCCGCGAGTCGTGCGGCCAGCGGCTTGTCCAAGGGTGAGCTCATCCGATGATCGGCCCCCGAGGGCGAGTGAAGGTCAGCGTCCGTCCGAAAGGCAACCACCCAATTTGTGCTCTAGCCCGTTCCGGAGCAACAGACAGGGATTTCCTGTACGGCGAGCCAGCCTCATGAGATTCGCGTGCCGAAATGTCGTGCCAGGATGGCAGTGTGGGATGGCGGTCGACGGTCACCGGTCAACAGTCGGCCATGGACCGTTGACAGTTGACTGTCAACCCACGACTTACGGCTTACGACTCGCCGTGGCACATCCGGTGCACCCTTGAGGCCCGTTTACCGTAGACACTGCCAGATCGCGCGCTTCGCGCACATGTTACAGGCGACGGCCATGAGGACACACTGATCGCCGCCCAAGGAGAACCGATGTCCGAACGACTGACCCTGCCAGTGCTGCCGTTGCGCGAGGTCGTGCTCTTTCCCGGAGTGACGGCGCCGATTGGTGCCGGACGCCCGGGCACGCTGCGCGCCATTGAAGCGGCCCTGCAGACTCCCGATAAGCTCGTCTTTGCCGTCTCCCAGCGCCAGAACACCGAGACGGTCGAGGCCGAATCTCTCTATACCATTGGCACGATCGCCCGCATCGGCCAGCTGCAGCGCGGCCTCGCCGGCATGCAGCTCCTGCTCCACGGTGAGCGGCGCGGCATCGCCATCCACTACAGTGAAACCGAGGGCTATCTCCAGGCCGTGGTCCGTGAGGCCGAGGAGATGCAGCCGCTCAGTCCGGAAGACCCGGCGTTTGTTGCGCTGCATCGCGAGGCGCGCGCGCGCGCCGCAGAACTGGGACAGAAGTCCGGCCTGCCGGAAGAAGTGGTGAACCAGGTCCTCGCCGGCGTGAACGAGCCGGGCCGCTTTGCCGATCTCGTGGCCGGCTACATCGACATCTCGCCAGCCCAGCGCCAGAGCCTGCTGGAAACCCTCTCCGCCGAGGAGCGGCTCCGTCGCGTGCTGGTGCACGTGCAGCGACAGATCGGCGTGCTCGACGCGCAGGAGGACATCAAGTCCGCCGTGCAGGAGGAGCTGGGCGAGCGGCAGCGCGAAATGTTCCTGCGCGAGCAGCTCAAGCGCATCCGCCAGGAACTGGGTGAGGACGAGGAGGGCGATGAGCTCGAGGAGCTCAAGGCCAAGATCGAGGCGCTGGAGCTGCCCGAGGAAGCGCGCAAGGAAGTGGACCGCGAAATGTCCCGTCTCGCGCGTACCGGGCGCGAGAGCATGGAAGCACAGGTCATCCGCACTTACCTCGAGAACGTGGCCGAGCTGCCCTGGAACCTCCGGAGCGCGGAGCATCTGGACCTGAAGGAAGCCCAGCGCATTCTCGACGAAGATCACTATGCGTTGACCGACGTCAAGGACCGGGTGCTGGAATTTCTCGCCGTGCGCCAGCTGCGCGAGGCCAACCGGGCACGCGAGGCAGCCGAGGAGAAAGAGGACAGCGCGCCAGCCGAAGTCGTCACGGGTGGCGAAGAGCCGCCAGTGGCCACGGCCACCGTGCCGGAGCCCAATCGTCCCGCCCCCGGCAACGAGGATGACAAGGGCGCCAAGGGACCCATTCTGCTCTTCGCGGGTCCTCCCGGCGTAGGCAAGACGTCCATCGCCAAGAGCATCGCCCGCGCCATGGGGCGGCGCTACGTTCGTATCTCGCTCGGCGGCGCCCGCGACGAGGCCGACATCCGCGGCCATCGTCGCACCTATGTTGGTGCCATGCCGGGCCGCATCCTCCAGGGGATGAAGCAGGCGGGCACCAAGAATCCCGTCTTCCTGCTGGATGAGGTCGACAAGCTCGGCGTTTCCTTCCAGGGCGACCCGGCCAGCGCCCTGCTCGAGGTGCTCGACCCGGCCCAGAACGATTCGTTCGTGGACCATTACCTGGGCGTGCCGTTTGACCTGAGTGAAGTGCTGTTCATCGCGACGGCCAACTTCATCCAGAACATTCCGGGTCCGCTGCTCGACCGCATGGAGGTGGTGGACTTTGCCGGCTACACCGAGCGGGAGAAGCACGCCATCGCCCGGCAGTACCTGATTCCGCGCCAGCTGACCGACAACGGCGTGACGCCGGAACAGCTCGAGATCACCGACGATGCACTGTCGGAGATCATCACCGGCTACACCCGCGAGAGCGGCGTGCGACAGCTGGAGCGGGAGATCGGCCGGCTGGCCCGCAAGGTGGCGCGGCAGATCGCATCCGGCCAGGTGGAACGGCTCACGGTGGACAAGGATCTGGTGGACGACCTGCTGGGGCGGCCCAAGGTCCATCCGGAGAAGATGGCCGGCACCGACCAGGTGGGTGTGAGCACCGGCATGTACTACACGCCGGCCGGCGGCGACATCATGTTCGTCGAAGCCAGCACCATGCGCGGCAAGGGTGAGCTGGTCCTGACCGGGCAACTGGGTGACGTGATGAAGGAGTCAGCCCGCGCGGCGTGGACCTACGCGCGCTCGCACGCGGCAGCACTCCGCATTCCGGATGAGATGTTCGACCGGGACCTCCACGTGCACGTGCCGGCCGGCGCCATTCCCAAGGATGGCCCGTCAGCGGGTGTTACGATGGCCACTGCCATTGTCTCGACCCTCTCCAACCGTCCTGTGCGGCATGACATCGCCATGACGGGCGAGATCACGCTCCGGGGCCGGGTGCTTCCGATTGGTGGAGTAAAGGAAAAGGTGTTGGGCGCGGTGCGCGCGGGAATCACGAAGATCATCCTGCCGCAGGAGAACGAGGCGGACCTCGAGGATCTGCCTGAGGAGATCCGGAAGACGCTCGATATCTCGCTCGTATCAACGCTGGGAGAGGTGCTCGCACTTACCCTGCGCGGCGCTTCCTTCCGCGAAGGCCGCCTGCTGTTCGGAAATGAGAACCCGCAGGACGTGGCGCCGCTGGCGGTGGGGTATACGCACTAGGAGCTGAGGGCTGAGAGCTAAGAGCAATAACTTCTCTCAGCCCTCAGCCCTCAGCTCTCAGCTTTCAGCGTCACTTTCACCGCAATCCTCCCCCCCTCCCGTGTCTCATACGGGTGATCGTCCAGCATGCTGCGCAGCTTGGTTTCGATCACCTTGGCACCGCCTGGCGCCGAACCCCGCAGGATGACATCGAACGTCCGGCCACCCCGGCGTCCCACGATGTCGCTCTGGCGCACGGTTGCGCGGATGACAGCGGCGGCGTGGGCCAGCAGCCGGTCACCAATGGCGACACCATGCTCGGCGTTCACCTCGTCCAGGTCCTCGACGACGATGCGCAGCACCGTGAGGGGCCGGCCGTCGCGCTGGGCCAGCTGGACGGCATGGTCCAGTTCCGCCTGAAACGCCGAATCATTGAGCGTTCCGGTGAGCGGGTCTCGCCGGATCAGTTCGCGCACCCGTCGACCTCGCTCGGCGCGTGCCCGCAGTTCTTCAACGGTGCTCGAGGCAGGACGCGCTCCAGTCATGACCTCGTCCACGCCTTCGCGGAGCGCCGCCAGCCGGTCCTCGTTGGACAGCGCGCCCATCAGCACCACGGGAACCGAGACGCAGCGCGGGTCCTGACGCAGGAGCCGTGCGAGGGCTCGCCCGCCTCCCTCCGGCAGTGTCGCCGAGGCGACGACCAGGTCCGGCACCGACAGTTCGAGATGCTGGCGCGCCAAGTCAGAGGTGGCCGCGCGCCGCACCTCCATGCCGAGGCCCGCGAGGCCCTCGGCCAGCTGGCCGCCTCGAGTGTCCTCATCGTCGGCGAGCACGGCCACGAATCGCGCCGCGCTGGTGAGCACGTGACGCTGCGCGAGCCGGGCCAGTTCACTGGCCGCTCGCGCTTCGGGTAATACCAGCTCGGCGCCGGCGACCGCCGCCCGGAGCCGGTCGACGGGTGTCGCACCCTCGATCAGCACCACTGTTCGCGGTACCGGCGCCGGCGCCGCACTCCAGGCTGCGGCAGCGCCATAGGTTCCGGAGCCGCGCGCCATGAGCACTACGATCTGCGCCGCCTCCGGCCTCGCGACATCATCGGGACGAGCGTCGGCGGGCAGGCAGCGCACGGTGAACCCGGCCCCCAGCAGTGCATCGCGGAGTTCTTCGACGGTCTCGTCGTCGCCACCTGCGAGGACCGCGAGGCGTGCATTCGAGTCGCCCGCCGCAGCGCGCAACAGCCGCTCCGCCTCGGTAAACAGCACGGCAAGGCGGTCCACCGCATCGTCAAGCCAGTCGACGTCACCTGGTGCCGGCGGTGGATCCTGTGAAAGCCAGCGTTCAACATCCCGGGCTGCCGAACTGATTTCCGGAAAACCGTACGAGCCGCCAGATCCCACCAGGCGATGAAACCTGGTGCGGAGCGCGCCGAGCGCCTCGCGGTCGCCTGCACGGTAACGGTCGGCGTCGGTACGGATTTCCATCAGGCGATCGGCGCCATCGGCGAGGTACTCGCGACGAAGCTGGTCGAAAGCCTTGGCGAAGGGCTCAATCAATCGAGCCCGGTAAGGTGCCGGAAGGAAAGCGTCGCGGCGGCGATGATGGCAGGTGCTGCGCTCCAGTGTCCGCTGACTTCGTTCCCGCGCCGGGAGGCAACCAGCGCCGTCCGGTCGTCCATCACGGCAAGAAACGGCTCGCCCGGCCAGCCGGCTGTCGCATCCACCTGCAGCACCTCGGCGAAGTCGAGCGAGGCTTCGCCCGTCGACGCGAGCGCGAGCGAGAGCTCCTGGCTGGCCGCGCGGCGGAGCACCGGGGCGAGCAAGGGGAAGGCGTCGGCCGGGGCCAGGAGCCGCACCGAATTGGTGGCGCGCGCGATGTCATGGGAGACGAGCTGCAGTGTGCCGCGCGGCGAGGCGACTTCCACCACGGTCGGCGTGTCGGGTGCCGCTGCGCCGGCCAGGTCGCGAGAAAGCTGGTCGAAAGCATCGCCGTGCTGGCTCGCGATCTGGGCCAGCAACGTGGCTGCCGGTTCAGCCCGGTAGCGGCGAGGCCGCGCCCCGTCGGAGCGCGCGGCTCCCTTCTGGACCAGCGCCTCGAGCGCGGCATAGGCATTGGCGCGGGCGAGGCCAGCGCCCCGCGCCACCGCGTAGCCGGTGCCGGGACCGCCGGTCAGCAGGACTCGATAGACGAGGCTCTCAGTAACCGTGAAGCCGAAGGGAGTAAGGTCGAGCGTTGGCACCGTACCGCGCTGGCTGAAGAGGACGACGGCTCAGGACCAGGACAGTTCCCAGCCGAGGATGCGGGCAATGAGCGCAAGGCGGAAGGTCACGTCCGCTTCGCGGCCGTCGGTGTCCCGGACATCCGAGGCGAGCGGGAACATGTGATATGTAATCTTGTGCGTGGCCTTGGGGAGCGACCTGAGGTTCTTCGGGCGCCAGACACCGTGCTCATCACAGTCGGCCAGCAGCCGTCCCAGCACCCTGGACGCCACCGGGGCCCAGGTGAGAGCCCCCATCCGTGCCATCAATTCGATGTAGTGCAGTGCGAGCGGGATATCCTTGGCGTTGCCACGCGCGTCGGCGGCAATGGGATCGCCCAGGAGCAGATGCGTCGGCTTGAGATTCTTCTTGCCCAGCTTGACGGAGAACGGCTTCTTGGGTGCAGGCTGCGCCAGGTAATGACCCAGGCGCTCGGTAAAACCCGCCCGCTCGCGCTGGAGCGATGGCATCGCGGCGATCATGGCGACCGAGTACCAGCTGGGCGGGTAGGCCTCGGGATGCAGGATGGTGGTGCTGCCGGAGCGGAGAAAGGGCTTTTCGGCGAGGGGACTCCGCAGGAAGGCGGAAACCGCGCTCGCCACCCGGTGCCCAGCGCCCCGGAGCCGGGGATCATCGGCGTATCCCGCCTCCGCGAGGGCGCAGGTGGCCGCTTCGCGCTCGGTTTCCCGGGCCCACGCAATCACCGCTGGCTCGGCCTTCGCGGCCTTTTGATATTCAAAGAGCAGGGCGGGGTCTTCGTCCCGGGTCAGGAGACGAAAGAGGATCCGGTCAGCCAGCTTGAAGGGCCGGGTGGAATGCGGCCAGGCGAGCTCCACCAGCCGCCGGTACTGAGGGATAGTGCCGACGTCCTTGATAGCGTCGCGCGCCGAGGCGGCGAGGCCCAGAAGATTCTGGCCCCAGATCCCGGTGTCCTTCTGCTTCTTGACGACGGCAAGGGCCGGCTTGCTCTGGCTGATGGCGTCCTGGGCGGCCTGGATTGCAGCCGGGTCGAACATGCCGGGCGGCGCCAGTTCCGTCATGGTGCGGTAACGGATGGTCTCGCCGGCGTACTGCGCCAGCCAGGAGATCGGAATCCGATGCGCAGTCGGGAGTTCCAGCGGTGCCCCCGGCGTTGGGTGGGTGTGAATCGGGCGCAAGATACCATTCGCCGGGGGGA
>DASSHL010000243.1:0-3277 GCA_035692845.1 Gemmatimonadales bacterium | reverse complement strand
AACGGGAGCAGGATGAGGAAGGCGCCGATGAGGGAGATGGTTTGCATGTGAGGGCTTGAGGCTTGGGGCTTGGGGCTTGGGGCTTAGGGCTTAGGGTGTTGGGCCTAAGCATAACTGCTCAGGGCCGAAAACTGAGTTCCCTCACGCCCCACGCCCCACGCCCTACCCCTCAAATACCCCCGGATACTTCTCCCTCAACCGCTCCACCTTCGGCTTGTCGTTGATGACGATGTACGGGAGCGTGGGGTGCTTGGCGGCGAAGTCCTGCTGGTCCTCGCCCACGACCTTGAAATGATCGAGCATGACCAGGTCGGTCACCACCGGCCGGCCGGCGCGGGCCGCCGAGCGGACCGAATCGAGATAGGCGCGAGCGATGCGGAACTGCGAGGTGTCAGTGACGAAGAGCGAGGACCGATACCGCGGTCCGACGTCGGGACCCTGACGGTCCAGCTGGGTCGGATCGTGTGCGATCGTAAAGAAAATTTCGAGCAGCTGGCTGTAGGAGATCTTCTCGGGGTCGTACTTGATGCGGACGGCCTCGGCGAGGCCGCCGTGACTGGCTCGCCGCAGGACTCCAGCAACCGAATCCTCGGCACCGTAGGCAAAGCCGGCCACCACCGACTTGACGCCCTTCACATGCTCGAACACTTCCTCTGTACCCCAGTAGCAGCCGCCAGCGAGGTAGATGGTTTCCGTACGGCCGGCATTCGCCGGGTTCATGGCCGACCCGGCAAGCAGCAGCCCGGACATCGCAGCGACCAGTTTCAGCATGATCTCCTCGCGCAGAGTGACAGGCATGCACTCTGGCACGGCGAGCCGGCGGGCGCAATGGTGGTGGGACGAGCGGTCGGAGCTATGAGCTGTGAGCCATGAGCTGTGAGCCATGAGCTGCACCTTCGCACAGCTCACAGCTCCTTCCTCCACGCCTCCGTCCATCCCTCGAGTCCCATTGGCGTCACCTTCCTGAGCCGGGCGTCCACATCGTCGGACGCACCGAGCGTGAGCGTGGTGCGAAGGCCGATATGGTCGACCAGGTACGCCACCAGCGACTGGGAGCAGACGTAGAACGTGCCGATTTCGACCCGGCTCCGCAGCATCGGCGGTCCCGGCTCGCCCACGTTGGCAAACGAAACCTCGCTGCCATCCTCGGCCCGCCAGCCGGCGCACGCCGCGTTGAGCCCCGCCCTGTAATTGGTGCCCCAGGGATCCACCGCGGGAAGTCCGACCTGCCGGGCCGTCAGCTGCGCCGCATACTCTGCCATCCCCTCGTCAAACCAGAAGGCCCGGTTCCGCAGCAGGCTTGCCACGTCTGCCGGAGCGGTGGCCTCGAACGCCATGGGACGCTTCGGCATCAGGAATACATGGGCCATCTCGTGGAGGAGCGTGGTCCTGCTTTCGCGCACCCAGGCGAGCGGGAAGAAGATGCGGGATCGCGCGTCGGTCAGCGCGCCGCCGTTGCGGCTGCCGAGATAGATATGGATGACAGGATTGTCGTAGCGATGCCAGTCGCGGGCAGGCCGCAGCAGCTCGCTCAGCGCGTCGTAGCCTCGTGCAAGTGTGTCGGCCAGCGCCGCGAGTGCCCGTGGCGAAATCGAGTCGGCCGGCGCGAGCACGGTGACTCGCCCGCGCGTTGCCTGGATGCCGTGCGCCTCGAGCGACGCGGCGAGTACCGAGTCGTCCGCGTTGCGGAATCCGGTCGCCGCCGCCGCACCCACGGTGCCCACACTGGGCAGCGGCGCGCAGGCAGTCGCGAGCAGCAGGGCAATCGGAAGTGTCAGGCGAGGCAACGCCATCAGCTTGATCCCTTGGCGGCTGGCGCAGGGGACACCGATCCCCGTGCGATCATTGCGATCGTCACGAGACCCGGCAGTTCGCCAGTCGCACTCGAGCAGTTGTCTGTTGGAGGCGACGAAGAGTCGCTTGTTGGACGAGGGAATGCAAGATAGGTGCTAGGGGCCAGGGGCTAGGGGTTAGGGGTAAAAGGACGGATGCTCGCGTCTCAGCCCTAACCCCTGAGCCCTAGTCCCTAACCCCTCACCTTACACGGCTGCCCATATGCCACGCAGTCTGCGGGAATATCTCGAGTTACCACGCTTCCGGCACCGATCACCGTGTTGTCGCCAATCGAAACGCCAGGAGTGAGAATCGTTCCGGCTCCGATCCACACCCTGCTGCCGATGGTGATTGGCAGCGCGCTGGTCCGATAGGGCGCCTGACCCGAGTCCCGGGTCCAGTTCGTCACCAGGCGATCGGCTGCCGCCAGCGGATGCGTGGCCGTGATGATCTGTGCTCCCGGCCCGATCAGCGTGTCGTCCCCGATCCGGATCTCGGCGGAATCGAGCAGCACCGCGTTCACGTGAATGAATGACCGGGATCCGATGTGGATGTGCGGGCCGTACTCGCAGAAGAAGGGCGGCTCGATCCACACATCCTCGCCGACGGAGCCGAGCAGCTCGGCGAGCAGCGCTCGTCGCCCGGCGCTATCAGTTGAGTCGCTCGCGTTGTAGCGGCGCAGAAGTGCGCGCGCGCGGTGGGCGAGCTGAAGGAGTTCCGGGTCGCGCGAGTCGTACGACTCGCCGCCGAGCATTCTCTCTCGTTCGCTCATCTTGGCAGGTCCGACATGGTCGCGGGTGCGTTCCCTGCAAGCTGCGAAATCAGCCAGGCAAGCGATGCTGCTTCGTGGTCACGCCAGGCCGCCCACTCGTGGTCCCCATCCCACATCAGGAACTCGTGATCGATGCCGAGCGATGTCAGTGCGCTATCCAGGGCGCAATTCCCGCCGGCGAGCGGATCAGCACGTCCCACTTCCAGCCGGAGAGCAGGAGGTGGTTGGCCAGCATCTCGCAGGTGCGCAGCTGCCCGAAGCGGGTCATGGCGCCACCAGGCGGTTGTATCGGTTCCCCAGAGCTTTCGCCACTTGGGGCTGGGCCGGCCCGTGCCCCGCTCAAACGCGTCAAATGTCGGAGGAGACAGAATCGCCGTGCCGCAGGGCCCGCTCGCCGTGGCGAGCGGTATGGCCACCGCCGACAGGCTGGCGGCGGCGCTGAAGAGCCGGGGGTTGGTGAGCGCGAGCAGCAGAGCGCCAGTGCCACCCATGCTGAGGCCCATGACTCCGCGTCCCGACCGGTTGGGGATGGTCCGGTAAGTGGAATCGATGTGTTGCACCAGGTCCCGCGCGATGTAGTCGCCGTAGCGTGAGTGACGGGCGCATCCGCTCGTGGCCGGCTCGCTCAGCTCGTCGCTCGCAGCGCATTCCTCATAGGACAGCGACTGCTCC
>DASSHL010000242.1:0-2063 GCA_035692845.1 Gemmatimonadales bacterium | reverse complement strand
TTCACCGCCTACACCCAGTACGTCGCCCACCGCGCCGCCGCCGCCACGCCCACCTTCACGCCGGGCGGCACCCGGTCGCTCGCGGCGGGACAGGGAACCATGGCGACGCTGGCCATCAAGGCGATTCCCCACGTCTCCTGGCGTCGAACCACCCGCGGCGGGATCATCGCGGTGAGCGCGTTCGCCCTGCTCATCGTGGGCTACGTGGTGACGCGTGCACTCGGCATCGGGCCGGCAGCGTCGCTGCTGTCGTCCGGAAAATTCTCCGCCAGCGACCGGGTGGTGGTGGCGGCGTTCGACGCGCCCGGGGCCGATTCCTCCCTTGGCAGCACCATCGCCGAGGCGGTCAAGACCAACCTGACGCAGAGCAGCGCCGTTCACGTGATGCCCACCAGCGCGGTGGTGGCAATCCTCGAGCAGATGCAGCGTCCCGACACGGCGCGGGTGGATTACGCCACCGCACGCGAGATTGCCCAGCGCTCCGGCGCCAAGGCGGTGGTCTCGGGGAGCATCGTGCCGGCCGGCACCGGCTACCTGGTGACCGCCAAGCTGATCGAGGCGACGACGGGGAACGACCTGGCGTCCTACACCGAATCGGCCAGGGACGCGGGTGACCTCATCCCCGCGGTGGATCGTCTCACCAAGTCGCTCCGCAGGAAGATCGGCGAGTCACTCAAGTCGGTGCACGACGCGCCCCGGCTCGACCAGGTGACCACCGCCTCGCTCGGCGCGCTCAAGAGCTACACCGAGGGGCTCCACGCTAACGACGTCGAGGGCGACTATCCGGCCGCGGTCCAGCTCTTCCGCGACGCCATCCGGCAGGACAGCAACTTCGCCATGGCTTGGGTCCAGCTCTCCTACTCGCTGTCAGCCCAGCGCGGCCCCGGCGCGGCAGCGGCGTCTGATTCGGCGCTCACGGAGGGCTTTCTGCGGCGGAACCGGCTGCCCGAGCGGGAGCGCGCCAACGTGGAGGGGACGTACTTCTGGCAGGTGGCGAACGATCGCAGGCTCGCCCTGCCGTCACTCCGGCGCGCGGTGGAACTCGACTCCACCAATGTTGACGCCGCCAACAACCTCGCCATTGTTCTCTCCGGCACCAGGGACTATGACGGCTCGGAGCGGATGTACCACCTGGCGCTCGCCGGCGACCCGGGCAATGGCACCCTGCTCACGAACCTGGCGGGGTTGTACACGGCGATGGGGCGGCATGGGTCGTTCGACTCGGTGATGTCGGTGATGCAGCGCGACAGCATCCCCTTTCCGACCGCACCGCAACGCTTCACCGAGATGCTCGCCCGACACGAGTACGAAGCAGCGTACAAGTACGCCCGCGCCGCCGCCGATGCCGATACCACGCCGCCGCGCGGGAAGGCACTGGCGCTCAACTCCGTGGTGATGACGGCCGCGCTCCGCGGACAGTTGCGGGAGGCCGAACGGCTGTATCCCGCCTCGGTGGATGCCATGACCCGGGCTCTTGGCAGTACGACCAGCCCCTACCGCACGGCCTACTTCCACACGATGGTGGACGGCGAGTTGCGCGGTAACACGGCACGATTGATCGCGATGCTCGACTCGACCCGGCGCGTCCATCCCGTGGGATCCGAGCCGGTCGGAAGCGACCAGAGCATGTTCCTGGTGATGAGCTATGCGACTGCAGGAGCTCCGGCGAAGGCGCGAGAGGTGATGAACCAGTGGGCAGGGAGGCTCGACTCGCTCGGGCGCCGCCAGAACCATGTCTGGCTCATGCTGCTGAACGGCGCAGTTGCGCTGGCGGAGGGGAAGGCCGACAGCGCAGTCGAGTACTACCGTCGCGCCGACTTCGATGCAGACGGCTTGCCGAGCAATGCGGGCACGGTGTGGTCGCCCCTGCTCGTCGGGCTGTCGTTCGACCGCGGCGGCCAGGCCGACTCTGCCCGGAAGTACCTCACCCAGTACGCCGAGATGGCGGGGACTGGCCACTTCCAGGCAGATCCCTTTTACATGGCGCCCACCCTCTTCCGGCTGGGCCAGTTGTACCAGGGCGCCGGGGACAGGGCGCACGCGATGGAGTACTACAGCCGCTT
>DASSHL010000241.1:0-2501 GCA_035692845.1 Gemmatimonadales bacterium | reverse complement strand
AGGCGTTCGAGCACACGTTCAACCTCGCCTTGCACGGTGCGTCCGACGGCCTGACGCTGCCATCCCTGGAAGCCGCGCCCATCGAACTGGAGCAGTGCGAGGAAGGTCCGGTTCATCTGCCGGAATCTAGCCGTTTCACGGACCCTGAACAAGCCGCGCAACTGCTTGTCAGAATTGACAAAACGCCAATTTCTCCACTACGCTTCCGGCCCGATTCCCGCACCCCGGACAGCCCGGACGTGACCGTACTTGCCGACCACCATTTGCGACTGGCGCTTCGTAAGCTGGCGCACGGACAGCCGCTCGCGCGCAGCGAGAGCTCGGCGGCCTTCGGTGTGCTCTTCAGCGGCGGCGGGACGGCGGCACAGGCGGGTGCGTTGCTCATGGGATTGCGCGCACGCGGCGAGACTGCGGACGACCTCGCGGGCGCTGCCGACGCACTGCGGCGCGAGATGCGACGGGTGGACGTGCCCGAACCCAACCAGCTGGTCGATACGTGCGGCACTGGCGGCGGCCAGATTACCACGCTCAACCTCTCGACTGCTGCTGCATTCGTTGCTGCCGGTGCCGGCGTACCGATCGCCAAGCACGGTAACCGCAGCTACACCTCCCGCTCCGGCTCCGCCGACGTCCTGGAAGCACTCGGCGTCGAGATCAACCTCGAGGCGGATCGTGCGGCTGGTGTCCTTGCGGAAGCAGGGATCGTCTTTCTGTTTGCACCGGCCTTTCATCCGGCCATGCGGTTCCTCACACCGGCGCGGCGGGAACTGGCCACACCGACGATCATGAACCTGCTGGGCCCGCTCGCCAATCCGGCCGGCGCCGGGCGGCAGGTGGTAGGCGTGGCTGATCGCGACCGCGCCCCGCTCCTGGCCGCGGCCCTGCTCGCGCTGGGCAGCCGGCGAGCCATGGTAGTGCATGCCGAGGCGGGGATGGACGAACTCAGTCCGTCCGGCGTGACGCATGTGTGGAACGTGGTGAATGGCGCCGTCACGGAATCGGTGATCGATCCAGCAGGGCTGGATCTCGAGGTGAAGCAGCTTGAGGGACTTGCCGGCGGTGAGCCGCTGGAAAATGCCCGCCGGTTGGTGGCGGTGCTGGAGGGAAGGGGCTCGACGGTGGAAATCGCCGCGATCACGCTGAACGCAGCGGCCGCGATTGCCGTGGCGACGGACAACGGCTCAATGGAAGCGGGGGTAACGCGGGCGCGCGAGGCAATCCGGTCTGGAGCGGCGCGGGCGGTACTGGAGCGGCTTCGGAAGGCCAGCGGGTCGAGGTAGTCGAGGTGGTCAAGGCGTCAAGTCGATTGGCCTCGACCATCTTGACCTCTCGACTATCTCGACCCCTTCACGTGTACTTCCGGATTACCCCGACGACGACGCCCTGGATGAGGACGTCACGCTCCTGAAAGCGGAGCGGCTGCATGGTGGCATTGGCGGGCTGCAGCCGGATCCAGCCGCCGGCCTCACGATAGAACTTCTTGACCGTGGCCTCGGCACCATTCACCAGCGCGATGACCATCTCGCCGTTCTCCGCCGTCTGCTTGCCGTGCACCACGACGAGATCGCCGTCCAGGATGTGCTCGTCGATCATGGACTCGCCCTGCACCCGAAGCGCGTAATTGGGTCCACGCCGGGGCAGCATTCCATCCGGAATGGCAACGGTTTCGTCGTGCATCAGTGACTCGATTGGCGTGCCGGCCGCCACCTTGCCGAGCAGCGGCACTTCCGTGGCCGAGGCAGTGCCGCGCGGCGGGAGAACCTCAATGGAGCGGCTCTCGTTGTAAGCCCGGTGGATGTAGCCCTTCTTCTCGAGATTGGTCAGGTGTTCGTGAACCGTAGCCAGCGACTGGAAGCCGAACCGCTCGGCGATTTCCTCGAAGCTCGGGGCGTAGCCCTGTTCCGAGATATGACGCTGGAGGTATTCCAGGATTTCGCGCTGGCGTTTGGTGAGCGGCATGGGTTTGACCCTGTGGCTGGTGACCGAACAGACCCCGAACTATTGTACCCGAAAACCTCCCGAAGGACAAGTGCCGGTTACCCTTGACCGAATACTGGGCGCCGCCCGCGAGCGCGCCGCCCGCCTGAAGCCTCAGCGTATCGCACTGGAACGGGTTGTTGCCGACGCTGCGAGGCCCCCCGATTTCGAGGCGGCCCTCAAGGGGCGGCAGGTCGCCGTTATCGCCGAGATCAAGCGGCGTTCCCCGTCGGCCGGCGTGATCAATCCATCACTGGATGCCACGGGCCTCGCGCGCGTGTATGCAGCGCATGGCGCGTCCGCCATCTCGGTTCTGACCGACGCGCCGTTTTTCGGCGGCAGCCTGGACGACCTGCACGACGTCGCCCTCGCTGTCGATCGCCCGGTATTGCGCAAGGATTTCATTGTGTCGGAGGAGCAGCTCCTCGAGGCCCGGGCGGAGGGAGCAGCGGCGGCGCTGCTGATCGTGCGCGCACTCGAGCAGGCAACACTCGCCCGACTGATCAACTTCGCCCGCGATGCAG
>DASSHL010000240.1:0-4344 GCA_035692845.1 Gemmatimonadales bacterium | reverse complement strand
AGACGGCGCACACGGCGCCTCCGCACGGCTCTCGGCACGGCGACGTGGCATGGTGGCGGGCCTCCGGCATGCCAGCAGCATCGCCTGGGATCCGCACAAGATGATGCTCATGCCGCTCTCGTGTGGCATGCTGCTGGTGCGGGACGAGCGCCAGCTGGCAGGGGCCTTTGCCCAGCGCGCACCCTATCTCTTCCACGAGCGGAGTGGAGACCGGAACTGGGACCAGGGGCCGCGCAGCTTTGCCTGCTCACGGCGATTCGACGCCCTCAAGCTCTGGATTGCGCTCAAGCGGTATGGCGCCGCTGGCATCGGCGCGCTGTATGATCACCTGTGCAACCTGACAGAGCACCTTGCCGCGCGGCTCCGCGAGACGAACGGCTTCGAGGTGCTGCACCAACCGGAATGCAATATTCTGTGCTTCAGGTGGGTGGGTGCGCTGAGCGCCGAGCACCTGGCGCTGGGTGCCTGGCAATCTCAGGAGCTGAACCCGCTGAACCGCGAGCTGCGTGAGCGATACAATGGGTCGGGACAGGGCTGGATCACCACGACGATGCTGGGCGGCATGCAGGTGCTGCGGGTGACCATCATGAATCCTCGCACCACGGAATCACACCTGGATCAGCTGGTGAGCGGACTCGTTCGCATCGCTCGCATGCTCGAGCCGTCACCCGGCGGAGTGCCATCGTGAGAGCCTTCCAGCCGCCGGCGATCGCCGAATCCGAACTCGTCGCCGAGCCGCTGGCGCGTGCCCGGACGATCCCGAGCGCGTGGTATGTGGATCCCCGCTTCCACGACGCCGACCGGGAATGGATTTTTGCGCGGACCTGGCAGGGGATGGCGCATGCGGCCCAGGTGGCGACACCGGGGCAGTACGTGACGGAAAACATCGCGGGCGAACCGGTGATCATCGTCCGCGACAAGGATTCCGTCCTGCGGGCGTTTTACAACGTCTGCCGCCATCGTGGCGGCCCGCTGGCGCTGGAGCCCGAGGGCTGCGCCAACGCGCTTCAATGCAAGTACCACGGATGGACCTACCTGCTGGACGGCTCACTGCGCGGCGTCCCCGCGATGGACCACACCGAGCTGTTCGACAGGAAGGATTTCGGGCTGCGTCCGGTGCAGGTCCAGGAATGGCAGGGACTGGTCTTCGTGAACCTCGATCCGGGCGCGCCGCCGCTGGCGGAGTCCATGGCGGGAATCGCTGAGCAGATTGCACCGACGCGGCTTGACCGGCTCAAGTTCGTGCGGCGGGTGGACTACACGGTGGCGTGCAACTGGAAGGTGTACGTGGACAACTACCTGGAAGGGTACCACGTCCCGTATGTGCATCCCGAACTGGCCAAGCTGTATGACTATCGCCAGTACGTGACCACACCGTATCGCTGGTATTCACTGCAGCACAGCCCGCTCACGGGGGACAACCTCTACAGCAGGGACGGCGGCGGTGAAGCCTTCTACTACTGCATCTTCCCCAACTTCATGCTCAACATCCTGCCGGGGCGGCTGCAGACCAACTACGTCCTGCCTGACGGGCACGAGCGCTGCCGGGTCATCTTCCAGTATTTCCATGACGAAGTGGACGAGGCGCGGGTCGAGGCCGACGTGGCCTACAGCGACGGCGTGCAGGCGGAAGACGCGGAAATCTGTGCCCGGGTGCAGCAGGGCCTCGCCTCACGCGCCTATGACACCGGCCGCTTCTCGGTGCGCTACGAAGCAGGGGTGCATCATTTTCAGGAGCTGGTGAGGGAGGCGTATAGGTTGGGGGTTGAGAGCTGTGAGCTGTGAGCTGCGAGCATGGCTCAATTAGCTCACAGCTCCCAGCTCATGGCTCTCAGCGCTTCACGTCAAACGTCACCCGCTGCTGCACCAGCGTCCGTACCGCGCGTCCGTCCTTCCGGCCCGGCGTAAGCCGGCAGGAGCGCACCGACGCCGCTGCGGGCGGTGCGAAGCCGCGCTGGGTTGCCTCCAGCACCCGCACCGAGTTGGGTTCCACCCGTCCGAGCGTATCAACCACATATGCGAGCAGCACGGAGCCGCTGCGACCTGCCAACGAGGCGGGCGGCGGTACCCGGTCGCATCCCACGACCGCCGGTCTGTCGCTGAGCTCCGCGGCGAGCTGCGGCGCAGGGTGCCCCACCGAATCGGCACGCAGCATCTCCACCACGGCGACCGCGTCGGTGGTGTACGGCAGTGTGTCCGCTCCGATGGCCTGGAGCTGGGCCTGCTGGGTTGCCAGTGCCACCAGGCGCGCTGTTGTGGTATCCGACATCCAGATAGTCAGGATGCTTTCACCGGTATCGGCGGTGGCGGTCCATCGTCCGCGCCGCCATCGCCGGCCCGTCTCGATGACCGTATCGGGCGCGCCCCACAGCCGGTTGAGCGCCTCGTATGCGGTCCCGGGTGCGGTCATGAACTCGCGGATGGCCAGGTACGAGACCATGCTGTCGGCCGACTGAACCATGGCGCTCACGTTCGCCGTGCTGGCAGCCGAGTCGGGGGTATAGCAGAGCAGGTCGGCGGCGACACCCTCGATATGAAACGGCGAGCAGTTCATGGCGCCGATGCCGAGGCCGGTGGCGGCGGCCCGGAGGCCGGTGGCGTTCATGCCCGGTGTCATTCCGTGAAAGCTGAACGCGTCGGGACTGCCACGGTCGCCGCAGCCGGCCAGCAGCAGGCACGCGGTGGCGAGGGACATGACTCGGCGCACGGGCATGGAACCTCACAGGCATGGATATGAAGGAGAGGGAAGTTACGTCACGGCCACAATAGGGCAAAGTCAAGGCCGCTGGTCGCTGGTCATTCGCTGCTTGTCTTGAATGCCAATGGCCAGCAGCCAGAAGCCAGCGACCACTAGCCAGCCGCCAGGCCTTTGCCCCTACGGTGGGCCCACGGCTACTTTCGGGTCTTCACATCTGTCGAGGGATGAGACCGCATGCTCCGTCAGGGCCTGCTCTGGTTGTCGCAGCAGAACGGCATTTTCCGCTTCGTCCGCTCCAATCCCCTGGCTCGGCGCTTTGCCTCGCGGTTCGTCGCGGGCGAGACCATCGAAGAGGGAGTGGCGTCGGCGCGCGAGCTGATGTCCCGCGGCATTACTGCGTCGCTCGACCTGCTGGGCGAAAGTGTGTCAAAGCCAGCGGAGGCGACGGCCGCCAAGGACCAGTATCTCGTGATGCTGGACCGGATGGCTGCGGCCGGGAACATCGAGGTCAACGTCTCGGTCAAGCTCACCCAGATGGGCCTCGACATCGATGAGGACCTCTGCCGGCGCAACATGCGGGAGATCCTCGAGCGCGCGGCCGCCCACCGCGGCTTCGTGCGGCTCGACATGGAAGGCTCAGGTTACACCCAGCGCACCCTCGACTTCTTCCGCCAGCACCTCTTGCCGGATTTCAGTGCCCACTGCGGTGTGGTGATCCAGTCGGCGCTGCGCCGGTCCGAACGCGACATCAATGACCTGATTGCGATGCGCGCCCGGGTGCGGCTCTGCAAGGGCGCCTATCTCGAGCCACCCGATATCGCCTTTCCGGAGAAGGCCGACGTCGACCGGAACTACGTGAAGCTCATGGAGCGGCTGCTCACCGAGGGCAACTATCCGGGCCTCGCGACCCATGACGAGAAGATCATCGCACATGCGCGGGCCTTCGTCGGCGAGCACCGGATCGCGGAGGACCGCTTCGAGTTCCAGATGCTCTACGGCGTGCGGCGCGACCTGCAGCAGCAGCTCCGCGCGGCTGGCCATCGGATGCGGGTCTACATCCCGTTTGGCACCCAGTGGTATCCCTACCTCATGCGCCGGCTCGCCGAGCGCCCCGCCAATATCGCTTTCATGATGGGCAACATCGTCAAGGAGTCGGTGAAGCACCGGTGACGGACCTGACGCTCGGCGGTTACATGGCCACGCACGACCGGGCCGCGGCCTTCGGCGGCAGCGATGGACAGGCCTACTCCGTCGGGGTCGTCGTGGACGACGCGCCCGACGAGCGCGGCCGCTACGCCGCCACGCTCCTCTTCGTGCGCTGGTCGCCGGCGGGTGACCGCCCCGTTGGCCACGTCGAGACGCAGGCCCTGGCGTGGGGCCGGACTCCGGAGGAAGCCAACAGCCGCATCCGCGCGCTCTCGCTGTATGACGTGAAGGCGGCGCTCGATGAGGCGATTGCGTCGGCGCCGGGCGAATGGTGACCGGGACGATCCTCGAGCGCGACGGCGCACACTACCGCGTCCTCACGCCCGAGGGCCAGCGCAGGGCCGTACTCCGGAAAAAGGTGAAGCGGGAAGAGCTGCGCGTCGTGGTGGGAGACCGGGTGCAGCTCGAGCCCGAGCCGGGCGGCGAGCTGTTCGGCATCA
>DASSHL010000239.1:0-2410 GCA_035692845.1 Gemmatimonadales bacterium | reverse complement strand
GGCATGATCGAGGAATGCGTGGCTCGGCTCGGCATTCCTGTCTTCGTGATCATCCGACCACGCGGCGGGGATTTTCTCTACACGTCGAGCGAAATCACCGTGATGCTCCGCGACATCGCCCACGCCAAGCGACTCGGCGTGGAAGGGATCGTCACGGGCGCGCTGGAGCGCGACGCAACGGTGTCAGGCAATGTAATGAGCGAGCTACTGATCGCGGCATCGCCCCTGCCAGTGACCTTTCATCGGGCATTCGATGCCTGCCGGGATCCGCGGAAGGAGCTGGAGACGCTGGTCGAGCTCGGTGTCTCGCGCGTGCTTACGGCCGGCCAGGCAGCAACGGCGCTCGAGGGCGCCACGGCCATAGCCTCCTCAGTGGAGCAGGCGGCGGGACGCATCGGCGTCATTGCCGGCGGTGGGGTGAACGAAGAGAACGTCGCCGAGGTGGTGCGGATCAGTGGCGTGAGCGAAGTACACATTCGCGGCACCGTGCCGGTGGGATCGGGCATGGAGTGGCGGCGCGACGGCCTCTCGCTCACCAAGCCGGTGCTGGAACACGACGTGCGCGCGGTGACGGACGCGGAACGGGTGAGGAGGGTGAAGCTAGGGGTCAGGGGCCAGGGGTCAGGGTCGAGAGACGAGCCTCCGTCCTACAGCCCTAACCCCTGATCCCTATCCCCTAATCCCTCTCCCGTCCACCCCACCCTTTTCCGAATCCGCCGTGATCGTCATGGCCCCGCTGCCCGACACAATCCACCGCACCGTCACCGTCGACCGCCCGGAAATATTCTCCACCTCGATCCGCTCGGGATGATGCTTCTGCTCCTCGGCGATGTCCTGCAGCGGGTTGGTGACGCGGAATCCCGCGATCACCTTGCGGCCCGTGAGCGTGATGTAATCGGGCCGGCTGATCTTGTGCTCCAGGTCCTGCGCCGTATGGGTCGGCACGATGCGGTCATTGGTGATGATGGCCGTCACCTCGGTCAAGCCGCCACCGAGTGACTTGGTCGTGACCGAATCCACCCGCACCAGCGGCATCTGCCGAGCCTGGTACAGCGTGAATGCCATGTTGCGGTGCGCTTCGCCCGGCAGCAGGAAGGCAGGAATGGCGCGGGTGTACTGCTTCTTGAATCCGCCCACCTCGATTTCGCCATACTGCGGGTGCTGCACCTTGTGCCAGGGCACGAATGCCTCACCCATGAGCAGCAGCCGGTCAAAGCGGTATTCATCGCGATCATACCGTTCGCGCTTGGCATCCTTCTCGAAATAGCCGAAGTCGCTCCACAGCTCATTGCTGAAGGTGATGGCGCCGCGCGCGCCGTAGATCCAGTCCAGTTCGCCACCCCAGACGATATAGAGATCCTTCCACACGATCATGTATTTGTAGCCCGGCAGGATCTCCTCGCCCACCTCGCCCAGCTGATCGTAGACGCGCTCGTCCTGGGGACGGTACGCATCCTGGCGCGCACCAGGCCCGCGCAGGATCATGCCGCCGTTGTTGTGGTAGCTCTGTGCACCGGCAATGTTGGGATGCGCCATGACGAAGTCCACCACCGCACGCGTCTCCGGCAGCGAGAGCGGATATGCGTCCGAGCCGCCCTGCACATAGCTCGGCTGCCAGCGCCAGGGCCAATTGCGGTTGGGGTCGTAATAGCCTTCGCCGTCCTCATTCACCCTGCCGTCGCCGTCGTTGTCGATCCCTTCGTTGCCCAGGATGTCCCACTCTCCCTTCTGGCCGGGGAGCGTGCGAATCATCAGGCGCGGATCCTCGGGCGACGTGACCCACTGCCCGTTGGGGTCCCGCCGGCGCATCATGGTGATGAAGCCATCGCCGTCCAGGTCGTCGAAGCCGTCCTCGTTGACCAGCCCGTCGCCATCGTTATCGCGCTCGCCCAGGCCGCTGCGGGGCGAATGCGGCGTGTTCGGCTCGTTGAGGAAGTTGTCGCGGCCGTCGGGATTGATGGACGGCACGATGTAGAACGTGCGGTTGGCCAGCATCGAATCCACTTCCGGCACCTGGCCCGCCATCTCGCAGAGATACCACGCCGTGTAGAGCGCGATCTCGGAACCCTGCACCTCGTTCGAGTGGATATTGCCGTCGATGTACATCGCCGGCTTCTTGTCAGGATCGCCGACCTTGAAGTTGCTCACGGTAATGAGCCAGAGGTCCTTCCCCTTGATGCTCTTGCCGATCGAACTCACTCGGCAGAGATCCGGATGGGCCGCCTGCAGCTTCTTTGCCAGCGCACCGAGCCCTGCGTTGTCGTAGTAACGGTCCCAGGCAATCTGCACCTTGGGATTCCTGGGTGCGCCGACTGCGGCGAGGTTGTTTTCCTGTGCGGCGAGCGACGCCACGGCGCCGACAGCGAGCGCGGAGAGGATGAGCGAGTGACGGATGAGACGCATCGGGCCG
>DASSHL010000238.1:0-3927 GCA_035692845.1 Gemmatimonadales bacterium | reverse complement strand
CCGAGTGGCGCCTGATGCGTAATCTTACGGAACTGACATGACTCAACCTGCCCAGCTCGCCTTCGAACTGGCCTCCATGATCTTCATGCTCCGGGACCGTCCCGACGCGAAGGAAGACCAGGCCGCCCAGTTCAAGGCCCTCTTTGCCGCGATGGCCGGCCGCGGGCTCGACCTGCGTGCCGGCGAGGATGGCCTCAGCGTGAGCGGTGTTCTCCTCCAGGACACCCAGCCGCTGGTGGGCGGTCTGCGCACGCACCTGCTCGACCGCGGCGTGGGCGAGCTGCGGCTCGCGTCCACCGTGCGGCCGGCGCAGTTGCTGGACGTGCTCAGGGTGCTGGCGGAGCCGCCGGGCCGGTATCGCTCCCTCCATGAGATGGCCATTTCGTTCGATCCCCTGGTGCGCGAGGTGCTGGTGCTCTCGCCGCCGGCGCCGGACGGTCCGGTGGAATCGGGCGACTGGAACGCCTACGGCGAAGTGGCGCATGCGGTGGCGGACCAGGCCGCCGAGGTGGTGCGGCCGTCAGTCTCGATGCGGCTGGAGCTGCTGCCCGACCATCTCGACGCCATCGCGCGCGATCCCTCGGCGTCGGACGTGCCCGACCGCCTGAACGAAGTGGTGCGTGCCGCCGATGACCTTGCTGCGCAGGGTGACTGGACCGCGCTTCTCTCGGCGGCGGCGGCGATTGTTCGCGGGGAAGAGCGCGCGCGCAATTCGGCGAATGCCCGGACGTTTGGCATTGCGCTGCGGCGCATGATGCCGAGGTCGGTGGTGGAACGGATTGCGCGGCTGGTGGCGCAGCCGGAGCAGCGGGCGGATGCGCAGCTCGTGCTCCAGCGAGTGGGCGCCGATGGCACCGAGGCGCTGCTTGGGCTCCTGGCCGGCTCGGACAAGATGGAGGACCGCCGAGCGTATTACGCCGCGCTCAGGCAGATGACCGAAGGCACTGACCTGCTGGTCAACATGCTCACGCATGATGAATGGTTCGTGGTGCGGAACGTGGCTGACTTGTGCGGCGAGTTGAGGATCGAGAGCGCGGTCTCCCGCCTGGCGAAGCATGTGACCCATGGCGACGAGCGGGTGCGGAAATCGGTGGCGGCGGCGCTGGCGCGAATCGCCACGCCGGGATCGGCGGAGGCGCTCCGTGCGCTGCTCAAGGACAAGTCTCCCGCCGTACGACTCGCGGTGACCCAGAACCTGGACGAACGGTTGCGCGGCCTTGCCATGACAGTCACCGTGGCGCTGGATGACGAGAACCGTGCTGACCTGGTGCGGGAATACCTGCTGGCGCTGGGACGGATGAAGTCGACGGAAGCGGTGAAGGTGCTGTCGAAGGCGGCGGAGCCGGGCGGGAAGCTGTTCGGCCGGAAGCCGCTGTCAACTCGCATCGCGGCCATCGAGGCATTGGGGTTGGTGGGCAACTCCGCGGCACGAGCAGCGCTCGAGGCATTGCGGAAGGATGTGGATACGAGCGTGCGGGAGGCGGTGGAGAAGGAGCTGAGGGGAGAGCTGTGAGCAGTGAGCTATGAGCTATGAGCTATGAGCTATGAGCTCTGCGCCAAGTTAGCTCATCGCTCCTCGTCCTGAGAGACCCGAGCGAAGCGAGGGGACCGAAGGATCTACCTTTCCCGTGCTGGCAATGAGCAGAAGGATTTTTCGCGTGCCTGGGAGGGAGCGGCGTGCGAGGTGTGAACTTACGCGACTGGCCCGGCGGCCCGACCTATGGCGACTGGTGGCCAGACCACTATTTCACAATGCTGCTTGTGGCGGCGGTGTTATTTGTCGGTTTCCACCGAGGCTGGATAGCAGCCGTGATTGCGGGTGTCGCCGTGATAGTCGTGCGCTATCTGAGCTACTTCGCTTATCGCCGATCAAAGGCGCACGCTGAGCGTCGTCGGTAGTGTGGGTCTCTCGTCGCAATCCACCGGTCAAAAAGGGCTTCTCCGAGCACACCTGGTTTCCGTAAGGCTCGTTGGGCCGTGAAGATACTGCGTAGCATCCGCGGCCTGGCCGCGATCGCGGCACTGGCCATCCTTGCACAGGCGTCAGCCTGCGTCTCGCAGCGACCGGATGACTGCAAGGAGGTCGACATCGCCTCGGCGGGCGAATTCTGCGTAGACACTGCACGGTTCGTGGGCATTGCGCCGGGCGCTGGCGGGCTTCGCGGTACTGCTCATTATGTGGAGCTCTCGCCTCCATCAGCATCCAGCGAGAAGTTCGATGATGTCACCAAAATCGAGCTCTTGGTGGCGCTGCCTCTATCAGGTGAACCGCCCTGCGCGACGGCTCCTATGGGCTTCCGCTGCATCGCCAAGGTACCGGACAAGCCGCTCATGGTGATCGTAGTGTTCGATCAGCCCGGCGCAGGCCGGTTCATCGAAAGAACGAAAGCCCTGGCAAAGGACGCTGGGGACAATGTCATCAAGCAGTGGCACCCAGAATAGCGGGTTCTTCAACGCGAATCGCCCCGACGCATTGCGGCTGGAAGATCGCGGTCGGGCCGCAAGGTTGCTTCGACGCGCGAGGGGGCGTTGGGGGCGGCCTGCGGAATTTCCCTTCCTGATTCTGATGACCGTCAGAAATCGCACGGGCGGCCCGCGGAATTTCCTTCCCTGCTCCCGATGACCGTCGGAAATCGCAGGGGCGGCCCGCGGAATTGCCCCCCTGCTCCCGATGACCGTCGGAAATCGTAGGGGCGGCCCGCGGGCCGCCCCTACCAATCGTCGCCTGTCACCGGGATGTCATCACCGCCCGATATAATCCATCCCATCCTCCACCCGCCGCACGAACGCCGCCAATAACCGCGCCGTCCGCTCCAGATCGTCCAGCGCCACCATCTCATTAGGCGAATGCATGTACCGGTTGGGCACCGAGACCAGCGCCGTCGCGATGCCAGCGCCGGCGTTGAAGATGGATTCGGCGTCGGTTCGCGTATCGCGTCCAGCGGCCTCCAGCGAGTACGGCACGTCCTCCGCTTCCGCTGCCTCGACCAGCATCTCGAACACGGCCTCGTTCACCGCCGCGCCGCGTGACAGGACTGGCCCGCCGCCGAGTTTGTATTCGCCGTGTTTCCGCTTGTCCATGCCGGGACAGTCGGTCGCATGGGTCACGTCCACTACGACCGCAACGGTCGGATTGAGCCGTGTGGCCAGTGGCCTCGCCCCGCCACCCGTCGCGGAAATTTCCTCGCGCGATGTAGCGACAGCGCTTACCGTGGCCGTCGGGCGCTCACTCGCAAGCAGCCGCAATGCTTCCAGCACCACGAACGAACCGATCCGGTTATCAATGCTCCGGCTCACCAGACGCCCGTTGGGAAATTCCAGCACGCTCGACGCCAGCACCCCCGGGTCGCCGATCCGCACCCGCGCCAGCGCCTCTTCCCGATTCGCCGCCCCGATGTCAATCCAGAGATCTTCCACCCGCGACACCCGCTCGCGATCGTCCTTGTCCATCAGGTGAATGGCCTTCTTCCCGATTACCCCCACCACCCGCTCTTGCCGACCCAGGATCAGCACCCGCTGGCCCACGAACACCTGGCTGTCCCAGCCGCCAATCGTATCAAAGCTCAGGAAGCCCTGTTCATCGACGTACGAGACCATGATGCCGATCTCGTCCATGTGTCCCGCAATCACCACGTGCTGCTTGTCGCCACCCTTGAGCGTTGCCCAGGAGTTGCCGGTGGCATCCGCCCCCACCTCGGCGCCCAGCTTGCCCGCTTCATCTCGCCAGCGCCGAGCCGGTGCGCGCTCGAAGGCGGACGGGCCCGGCAGGTCCAGCAGTTCCTTGAGGAAGGCGAGCGACTCAGGACGCACGGGAGGCCATCACTTTCTTGACTCGGGCCCGCAGCTCCTGCATGAGCTCCTGGCCGGTTTCAGTGGATGTCGCCGCCCACTCAGTGTGACGAAACGTCCGGGGGGACGACGCTTCTC
>DASSHL010000237.1:0-7589 GCA_035692845.1 Gemmatimonadales bacterium | reverse complement strand
ACCGCCCTCCTCACCAATACCAGGTCCGTGATGTTGTCCTTTGTCAGCATGCCGATCAGGTGGCCATTCTCGATGACCGGGAGCGCGCTCCGGCCACTCGACTGGAGCGTCGCCAGCGCGAGCTCGAACGACAGGCCGGCCGGCACCGGCGGCGACGGCGCCTGCAGGGCACTGCGCGCCAGCGCATCCGCTCCTTTCTGCGACAAGCCCTTCACCAGATCGTCCCGGGTGAGAATTCCCTCCACCGATCCCGTGTTGTCCACCACGGGGAACTCCCGCTGATCACTTGCCACCAGCAGCTCTGCTGCATCCCGTAACGTCGCCCACGCGGGCAGCGTCCGAAAATCGGTCACCATCATGTCGCGCACGGTCAGGCCCAGCCCCGCCGTCCGGGTTTCCACTGCTGCCGCTTCCGCCCCCGCGCCAAGAAAAACGAAGAATGCAATCAGGAGCAGCAGCATGTCGCCGGTCATCAGCGCCGCGAAGCCCAGCCCGAATGCCAGCAGCTGGCCCACGCTCGCGGCGATGCGGGTGGCGCGCGCCAATCCCTGGCGCGCCGCGAGAAGGGCACGCAACACCCGCCCGCCGTCCATCGGGAACGCCGGGATCAGGTTGAAGAGCAGCAGGAGGACGTTGATGCGGTAGAGATCGCCGAGCAGCGAGTCCCCGGCCACGCGGAGGCTCGGCAGCAACGGCGGCGCCGCGCCGCCGGCGCGGAGTACAGCGTAGAAAATGGCCGCAAGCAGCAGCGTGACCGCCGGTCCCGCCAGCGCAATCAGCAGCTCCTGCCGAGGCTCCTCTGGCATCCGCTCCAGGCGGGCGAGACCGCCGATCGGCAGCAGGATGACGTCCGGCGTGCGGACGCCAAATCGCCTGGCCATCGCCACATGACCGAACTCATGGGCGACGACGCAGGCGAAGATGGCGAGAATCATGAGGACGGCGGCAACGCCGCCGGCAACGAGGAAGACGCCTAGCAGCAGCAGGAAGGTCACATGCACCTTGACCACCGTGCCGGCGATTCGCGCGATGGGGAATGACCAGGCCATGCCTGAAGTCTATCCCCATCGGCGGGAGATGGCGCGGTCAGCCGGTGGCGCGGAGCCCGAGCATCTTGAGCGGCGCGAGCCGGGCCGGCGCCGGCGCCGCGACAGCCGGCATCTCGGACGTCACCTGAATGTCCAGGTCGGCCAGCCGCGCCATGGCGCGCTGGAAGACCACCTGTGCCATGGTGTTGGAAAGGTCGAACGCCCGGATGTAGTGCATCACGGCTTCATCGACCGGCAGCGAGGCACTCATCACATGTGCCGTCTCCAGCGCCATGCGCACGTGCGTGATCGTCACCAGTTCGTCCGCGCCGGCAGCGGCGAGCCGGAGCGCCAGCGTGGTCTCTTCCACGAAGCGGCTGCGCCGCCTGACGGCACCCACCAGCTGGTCGGGCCGCATGATATTCCAGCCCTCGGCACCGTCATCCCCGACGCGACGCCGTTCCTCGGGCGTCAGGGCCAGCAGGGCCCCCGTCCGGACCGCTTCCCGCATTTCCAGCGGCACGGCCACCTCACGGAAGTAACGCTGGAGCGCCGCGTCGGTCCCGATCCTCGGGCTCAGCCGCCGGACAAAGGTGACTGCTGCTTCTTCGTGGGTCTGGGCCAGCGCCTGCCAGGCACGCGCGATGACGACATCGAAATCCACGCGAACGGTCTCGGGAACCCGGCGCCCGGACAGCATACCAGGTGTGACCATAGGGATTGTCTCTCTTCCTCAACAGGGTGGTGCGACTGCAACTATCCTCATGCCGTCGCTTCGGCGTCGAACACCCGCCGACGTTGCATCATGCCAGCTTTATGCCGTGCCCTGACTGCCACCCCGGCAGCGGGTTAACCATTGCAGCATCGGCAAGTTAGACGGAAATTCGGGGGCGCGGCTGCGAGTGTCTGCATCGCTCTCGCAGAGCGCTTCCGGGAGGCGTGGCGCCGCCGCATCGGTGGGGACGCCATACTACACTTCGGCTGGCGTTCCCGCAGGCAACGCAACGCATTCTCTTTCATCATGCCTCGGCCGCTGTTACGTTTTCCGCCCACCACGCGTCACGAGGGATCGAGCCATCGCTACCACCGCCGCAACGCCCACCACCTGGACCAGCAGGGATGCCGAAAAGCTCTATAACATGGCCGGCTGGGGACTCGGCTACTTCCGGGTCAGCGCCGATGGCCACGTCACCGTGCATCCGGACGCCAAGAAAGAACGGGGCCTCGATCTCTACCGGCTCGCCATGGACCTGCAGGCGCAGGGCGTGGGACTGCCGCTCCTGCTTCGCTTCTCGGAAATCCTCAAGAGCCGGATCGCCACGCTTGCGACCAAGTTTGCCAACGCGATCCAGGAATTCGGCTACGAAGGTTCCTACACCACGGTGTATCCCATCAAGGTGAACCAGCAGCGCCACGTGGTGCAGGAAATTGTCGAATTCGGCGCGCCCCATGGTGTGGGACTGGAGTGCGGCAGCAAGCCCGAGCTCATGGCCGTCCTGGGCCTGAACGAGAGCACCCGGCACGTCATCGTGTGCAACGGCTACAAGGACGAGGAGTTCATGCGGCTGGCGCTGATGGGCCAGAAGCTGGGGCACACTGTCTTCATCGTGATCGAGCAACTCCATGAACTGGATGTCCTGCTCCGGGTGGCGGCCGAGATGAAGGTGGAGCCGACCATCGGCGTGCGGATCAAGCTCGCGACCGAAGGGTCGGGGCGCTGGGCCAAGAGCGGCGGCGAGAAGTCCAAGTTCGGCCTCAATGCCGTCGAGCTCATGCGCCTCCTTGACCGGCTCGCCCGGGACGACAAAAAAGGCCTCCTCCAGCTGGTGCACTTTCACCTGGGCAGCCAGATCACCGACATCCGCTACGTGAAGGCGGGGCTCGCCGAGATCGCCCGGATCTTTGCCGAGCTGCATGGAATGGGATTCGTGCTCAGCCACGTCGATGTGGGAGGCGGCCTCGGCGTGGATTACGACGGCTCCCGCTCCACCCGCACGGCCAGCGTCAACTACACCATGCGTGAGTACGCCAACGACGTGGTGTACACCATCGGGAACATGTGCCGGGAGCACGAAATCCCGATGCCCAACCTGATTTCCGAGTCAGGCCGGGCGCTCACGGCGCATCACTCGCTGCTGCTGGTGAACGTGATTGACGTCGAATCGCAGATGGCGCCGGTGGCGCCTGAGCTCAGCGACGAGTCGCACCAGCTGCTGCGGGAGCTCAAGGAAAATCTCGAGGCGATGACCCTCGACCGGGTCGAGGAGGCGTTTCACGACGCCATCTTCGCCAAGGAGCGCACCAGCGAGTATTTCGCCAGCGGGGCGTTCACGCTGCGCGACAAGGCCGACGCTGAGCAACTGTATCAGTGCATCATGACGGAGATCCACGCACTGCTTGGCGATGACCGGACCACGTACCCGGAAATCACGGCGCACCTCGATGCCACGCTGGTGGACCGTTACTTCTGCAATTTCTCCGTCTTCCAGTCACTGCCGGACAACTGGGCCATTGACCAGCTCTTTCCCATCATGCCGATTCACCGGCTCACGGAGCGGCCCACTCGTCGTGCCACCCTGCAGGACGTGACCTGCGATTCGGACGGCGTGATCGATCGCTTCACCGGTGGCAGGAAGGGCAAGCCCTCGCTCGACGTGCACGCGCCGGTGGAAGGCGATCCGTACATTCTGGGCATCTTCCTGACCGGCGCCTACCAGGAAATCCTCGGCGACCTGCACAACCTGTTCGGCGACACCAACGCAGTGCACGTCTCGCTCACGCCCGACGGCGCGTACGAGATTACGGACCTGGTGCATGGGGATACGGTGACGGAGGTGCTGAACTACGTGCAGTACCAGGCGAGCGACCTGCTGACCACCTTCCGGCGGAAGGTGGGCGCCGCGCCCGACCTGCCGAGGGACGAGGCCAACAGCTTCATTGCGGATTACGTGGCGGGGCTGGAGGGGTATACGTATCTGGAAGGGGACTAGGGAATAGGGTCTAGGGTCTAGGGCCCAGGGTCTGACAGAAGGGCCGGAACTCGTCTTGAGTCCCGGCCCCTTCTTTTCAACCCTGACCCCTGGCCCCTAGCCCCTCTTTCCCAGCTCCACAAACTCCCGCTTGTCCTCCCCGACGTAAATCTGCCGTGGGCGGGCAATCTTCTGCTCCTTGTCCGACAGCATCTCCTCCCACTGGGCCAGCCAGCCCGGCATCCGCCCCAGCGCGAAGAGCACCGTGAAGTAATCCGTGGGGTAGCCCATCGCCTGGTAGATCAGGCCGGAGTAGAAGTCCACATTGGGATAGAGCTTCCGCTTGATGAAGTACTCGTCGGAGAGCGCAATCTTTTCGAGTTCGAGCGCCAGCTCCAGCTTGGGATTGAGGCCGGTTTCCGCGAACACTTCATCGGCCACCCGCTTGATCAGCTTGGCGCGCGGGTCATAGGACTTGTAGACCCGGTGGCCAAAGCCCATGAGCCGTCCTTCGCCCTTCTTTACCTGCTCGATGAATGCCGGGATGTTCTTCTTGTCGCCGATCTCATCCAGCATCTTCAGGACCGCTTCGTTGGCGCCGCCATGCAGCGGCCCATAGAGCGCGGCGATGCCCGCCGAGATGGCGCTGAACGGATCCACGCCGGAGGAACCAACCGCGCGCACCGCGCTGGTGGAGCAGTTCTGTTCGTGGTCGGCGTGAAGGATGAGGAGGATTTCGAGCGCCCGCTGCAGGACCTTGTTCGGCTTGTGCTGGCCACCGATGCTGAACGTCATGTTGACGTAGTTGCCGATGTAGTCGAGGTCGTTCCGGGGAAACTCGTAGGGCAGCCCGCGCGCATGGCGGAACACGAACGCCGCCAGGGTGGGCATCTTGGCCATGAGCCTCACCCGCTGGATGTAGCGGTTGGCCGGGTCGTGGATGTCCTTGGCATCGGGATAGAACGTGCTCAGCGCACCGACGGACCCGAGCAGCATTCCCATCGGATGGGCGTCGTAGCGGAACCCGTCCATGAAGCGGATGATGTTGGTGTGGACATACGTGTGGTAGCGGATGTCCTCGGTCCACTTGTCCAGCTCCGCCCTGGTCGGCAGTTCGCCTTCGGCCAGGAGATACGCCACCTCCAGGAATGAGGCGCGATCGGCCAGTTCCTCGATCGGGTAGCCGCGGTAGCGCAGGATGCCCTTGTCGCCGTCGATGTAAGTGATGGCACTGCGGCAGGAGGCAGTGTTCATGTAGGCCGGATCGTAGGTCATCAGCCCGAAGTCATCCTCGGACACCTTGATCTGGCGCAGGTCCATCGCGCGGACGGTGCCGTCCTCGATGGGAAGCTCGTAATTCTTGCCGGTGCGGTTGTCAGTGACGGACAGGGTATCTTTGGACACGTCTCTTTCCTCTGGACCTTTCTTCGGCGGGCGATTTGCAGGCTGCGGCAAAGATAGTCGGGCGCGGATGATGGTCAAACCGCCGATTACACTCGCACAGCGTGCGCGCGGCGCGCTGCTGGCTCACGCTTGCGGCAATGCGCTGGGACTTCCCGCCGAGTTCCTTGGCACTCCTGACCGCATCCGCGAGCGGTTCCCCGATGGACTGCGTGACATCCTCCGGCAGGACACGCCCGGCTCGCCGTTCGACGACGATGTCGCCATGGCACTGGTCCTCGGTGAATGGATCGCGGACGGCGTCCGTGACGCACGCGGCCTGCTGGATCGCTGGCTCCGCTGGGCACGCTCAGACGGCCGGGGTATCGGAATCTGGACTCGCCGGGCGCTTGACATCTATGCCGAACGGCAGCAGCCGCCCACTCGGCGGGACTCGCAGGGACAGGCGGGCAACGGTGCCGTGATGCGCGCATTGCCCGTCGCACTCGCCACACTGCACTCGCCCAGGAACCTCATCAGCGCCACGCTGCATACTGCCGAGCTGACACATCCGGAGCTGGAAGCGTCGTGGCCCGCCGTGGCCGTCAATGTCGCGGCGCACTGCCTGCTCAAGGGTCGGCACGATTTCATTCCCGACGTCATCGCGGCGCTGGAGGCACAGGTGGACGTACCGCTGGAAGTGCTGGCGGCGGTGCGGCGCGTTCCCTTCGGCCGGCGTGAGGCGCTGCCGATCACCGGCCCTGCCAGCGGCTACGCGGTGCATACCATGGAGATCGCACTGTGGACCGCCCAGCACGAACCCAATCTTGAACGCGGCCTCATCTGGCTCGTCTCGGCGGGCGGTGACACCGACACCAATGCGGCGGTCGCCGGCGGGCTGCTGGGCGCGCGGGACGGCGAGGAGGCGATCCCGGCCCGCTGGCTCGAATCCATCGCCCAGCGCGATCGCCTCACCACGCTGGCCGAACGCCTCATCGGGACTCCTGCAACGACGGCGCTGTCCCGCGCGTAACCAGATTCTCCCCCCTTTCCACCTCTCAGTCGGAGTCAGTCCGCGATGCGCATACCTGCCTTGTTTGCTGCCACCCTGGTGCTGGCCCTGCCGCTCGAGGCGCAGACGGTCGATACCGCCGGTGCCGGCGCCATCATTTCACAGGCGATGGACCATTCCGAGGTCATGAAGACGGCCGAATACATGATGGATGTGATCGGGCCGCGCCTCACCAGCTCGCCCGCCATGAAGCGGGCCAATGACTGGACACTCCAGCAGTTCAAGCAGTGGGGCCTCACCGGCCAGATCGAGCCCTGGACGTTCGGCGTGGCCTGGGAGCGTGGACCCGTGACCGCGCGCATGCTGGCGCCGTTCACCCGGCTGGTGACCGCGCACAGCTGGGCCTGGACGGCCGGCACCGGTGGCAAGTCGCTCGCTGGACCGGTGATCCGGGTGGACGCCGATGACGCCCAGGCCCTGGCCGCGCAGGCTGCCAAGCTCAAGGGCGCCTGGGTCATGCTGAATGATCCGTCGTTCATCTGGAATCCGGATGGCCCGCCGATGACCGCCGAGGATTCGGCGGCGATGCGCGAGGAGCGCCAGGTGCGACGCCAGCAGGCCCAGAACGCCGATACGTCGGCCGCAGCACGCGAGGCGCGGCGCCAGTATCGGGTGGACCTGCCCTACCTGCTCAAGAAATACGGCGCACTGGGTCAGCTGAGCGACGGCGCCAAGGAATTCGGCTTGATGACCATGAGCGGTTCGCCCTACAGCGTGTCGCCCTTGCCACATCTGGTGATCGCGCATGAGGATTATGCGACGCTCTTCCGCCTGACCGAACGGGGTGAGACGCCGCGCTTCGAGGCCAGCATCAGCAACACGCTGGGCACTACGCCCGTGACCCAGTGGAACACCGTGGCCGAGATCCGCGGCAGCGAGAAGCCGGACGAAGTCGTCATTCTCGGCGCCCATCTCGACAGCTGGGATTTGGGCACCGGAGCGACGGACAATGGCGCGGGCTCGGTTGTGGTGATGGAGGCGGCGCGCGCCATCAAGCAGTCGGGACTGACTCCCAAGCGCACTATCCGCTTCATCCTCTTCAGCGGCGAGGAAGAGGGACTGCTCGGCTCAGCAGCGTATGCCGCGGCGCACGCCAAGGACCTGGACAAGGTGCAGGCCGTGCTGGTGCTCGACAACGGC
>DASSHL010000236.1:0-3968 GCA_035692845.1 Gemmatimonadales bacterium | reverse complement strand
CCGCGAGATCTGCCGGGTGGTGCACGAGCACGGCGGTCAGGTGTACATGGATGGCGCCAACATGAACGCGCAGGTCGGGCTCTGCCGGCCGGCCGACATCGGTGCCGACGTGTGTCACCTGAACCTGCACAAGACTTTCTGTATTCCGCATGGCGGGGGCGGTCCCGGCATGGGTCCCATCTGCGTGGCCGCGCACCTGGCGCCCTTCCTTCCGGGACATCCGGTGGTGGACCTGCATCATGGCGCTCCGTGCGGCACCATTTCCGCCGCCCCGTGGGGCAGCGCCATGATCCTGCCGATCTCCTGGGCCTACATCGCGCTCATGGGGTCGGAGGGGCTGCGCGAGGCGACTATCATGGCCATCCTGAATGCCAATTACATCGCGAAGCGGCTGGAAGGCCACTTCGACCTCCTGTACAGCGGCGCGCACGGGCTCATTGCGCACGAATGCATTCTCGACATGCGGCCGTTCAAGCAGAGTGCGGGCATCGAAGTAGAGGATATCGCCAAGCGAATCATCGACTTCGGCTTCCATCCGCCAACGGTGTCGTTCCCGGTGGCCGGCACCCTCATGATCGAGCCAACCGAAAGCGAGTCGAAGGAAGAGCTCGACCGCTTCTGCGATGCGATGATCGCCATCCGGGAGGAAATCCGGGAGATCGAGAGCGGCTCGGCGGACCGGGAGCACAACCTGCTCAAGGGCGCGCCCCACACCCTGGCCCAGTGCACCGCGAACGAGTGGGCAAGGCCCTACGAGCGCGAGCGCGCGGCCTTCCCGGCGCCTGAGGCACGCAGCCACAAGGTGTGGCCGTGGGTTTCGCGCGTCGATGGCGCATGGGGCGATCGCAACCTCGTGTGTACCTGGAACGACTCGTACACCAGCGCATGATGGATGCTGCGACCCTGGCCAGTGAGCCCGGCGCGACACCATCGGTCGCCCCGATCGCTCCGCTCGACTGGCAGCTCTGGGTGGACGACGAGGCAAGGCCCGGCTGGGCCAACATGGCCTACGACGCTGCCCTGCTCGATCAGGCGGCCGGCGGCAGTGCGGTGCTTCGGCTGTACCGCTGGCAACCATGGTGCCTCTCGTTTGGCCGCAACGAGCCGGCTCTGCGGCGATACGATCGCGACGCTATCCTCTCTCGCGGCCTCGACACGGTCCGGCGTCCCACCGGCGGACGGGCCGTCTGGCATGCAGAAGAACTCACGTATGCTGTTGCTGCCCCAGCATCCGCCTTCGGTGACCTGGCCCGCGCATATCGCCTTATTCACGCCATGCTGCAACGCGCCGTGTGCTCACTTGGCGTGCGTGCGCGGCTTGCTCCCGCCATGGCCACGCCACGTCCCCTGGACGCGGGCGCCTGCTTTGCCAATCCAGTCGGTGGCGAGGTCATGACGGCAGCCGGCAAGCTGGTGGGCAGCGCGCAGCTCCGGCAGGACGGTGCCCTCCTCCAGCATGGCTCGCTGCTCCTCTCGGGCACCCAGGACGTGGTGAGCGACGTGGCAAGGGGCAGCGTCACCGAGGCGCACTGCACCACGCTCGCGGCCGAGCTGGGCCGGCCCGTGGGGTTCGGCGAGGTGGTGCCCGCGGTGGCGGCGGCGGCCGGTACATGGCCAGGCGCGTGGCACGAGCTTCGCGGACCATCCGCTGCCGTGCGCGTCCTGGCCGAGCAGCATGCTGCCCAGTTCCAGTCGCCTGGGTGGACCTGGCGCCGCTGATCGCTGGACGTCTGCCCCTCGCGTTCCCACATTGCAATCGATGACGCGCTCACGACCCTCATTCTGGAGTGGCCTTTGGTGCGCCGGCTGATCTCGATCCTCGCTGTCATCCTCCTGCTTCCCTCCTGCGCCAGGCTCGATGCCCAGGCGCGAGCGGGCACCATCGTCATCGTGACCGGCGAGCAGGCCACGATGCCGATCCCGACGCTCATCGAGGGCGCGGCCGATACCCGGGCCAACCAGGAGCTGGCTGACCAGCTCTTCCTGCGGCTCGCCGTGCGCAAGCCGGGGCGCGCCACCAGCGATGAAAAGGGCTACGAGCCGCAGCTGGCCCGCAGCTGGAGCCGGCGGGATTCGCTCACGCTGGTCTTTGACCTGGATCCGCGCGCACGCTGGCACGATGGCATGCCGGTCACCGCACGCGATGTCGTGTTCACCTTCCGCCGCGCGCGCGACCCCGAGATTGCCCCGTCGCTCTCAGCCCTGCTCCGCCATATCAGCGACGTGCGCGCCGAAGGTGAGCACCGTGTCGTCATCTCGTTCCACGATGTCTACGGCGAGCAGTTTTTCGACGCCACCTATTACGTCCAGCCGATTCCGGCTCACCTGCTCGCCTCGCTCCCGCCGGACGCCGTCCAGCGCTCGCCTTTTGTCCGGGCACCGGTCGGCGACGGCCCATATCGCTGGGTGAGGAGTGTCCCCGGTGAGACCGTGGAACTCGCGGCGGAGCCGAACTTCTTTCTCGGGCGCCCGGGCCTGGGCCGCGTCATCTTCCGCACGGCCAGCGATCCGGCCGCGCGCATGAACCTGCTCCTCAGCGGCGAAGCTGATGCCATGGCGTCAGTCGTTCCGCCGATGGCCAACCGCGACCGGCTCGAGCGCACCGGGGATTTCCGCCTGATCACGACGCCATCCGACCTGCTCGGCTACTTGCTGTTCAACTACCGCGATCCTGCCGACACGTCGCGCGAACATCACATCCTGTCCGACGCCCGCGTCCGGCAGGCGATCACGCTGGCGCTCGACCGTCACGCCATGGCGCTGTCGCAGTTCGGACCCTATAGCGTGGTCCCTTACGGGCCGGTGTCCCAGCTGCTCTGGCTCGGGAACGTCTCGCCCAAGGCTCCGCGACGGAACGTCGCCCGGGCGCGCAGCCTGCTGCGCGCGGCGGGCTGGCGCGACTCCGATGCTGATGGCACGCTCGATCGTGCCGGCCGGCCGCTGTCGGTGTCGCTCATCATTCCGTCCTCGAGCATCATGCGGCGCGACATCGGCGTCATGGCGCAGGAGCAGCTCAGGCAGGTGGGCGTCCATCTCGACGTGCTCGTGCTCGAACGACCCGTCTGGCAGGAGCGCTTCGTGAGCGGACGGTTCGACGTGGCCTTCGGCGCCATGCGCCAGGTGCCCTCGCCATCGGCGCTCGCCGGTTCATGGACCTGCCGGGGCGCGGGCAATGTCTCGCACTACTGCGATCCGGCAGTCGACAGCCTCCTCAGCGCGGCCATCGTGACCCAGGGCAATGCGGCGCCGCTCTTCGTCGACGCGCTCGGCCGCATCGAGCAGGACGCACCCGCCACCTTCCTCTACGCGCCGCTCGAAGTGATCGCCGTGCACAAGCGTTACCAGGACGTCGAGCTGCGCGACGGCTCGCCCTGGCTCATGCTCTGGCGCTGGCATGTCCGGCGCGGCCAGCAACTCCCCCGGGACCGAATCGTGACGCCCTGACATGAGATGGCTCGCCGTACGGGTGGGCCAGGCCGTCATCACGGCCGCGCTGGCCGTGGTGCTGGCGTTTTTCCTGATGCGTGCCGCACCGGGTGATCCGCTCTCCCGCCTGGGGGACGAGCATCCGCTCACGCCGCAGCAGATGCAGGTCCTGCGCGCGCGTTACGGCCTCGACCAGCCGGTCACGTCGCAGTTTCGCTCCTTCATCGCCGGCGCCCTCCGCGGCGACTTCGGCACCTCCATCCAGTACGGCCGCCCGGTGAGTGGCCTGATCCTGCAGCGACTGCCCGCCTCGCTCCTGCTGGGCGGCACGGTACTCCTGATCACCTTCGTGCTTGGCTCCTGGCTTGGCGCGGCGCAGGCGCTTCGCGCGGGGCGCACGAGCGAGCAGGCCATCGGGGCGCTCTCGCTCGCGGCCTATGCCACGCCGTCGTTCTGGCTCGGCCTGGTGCTGGCGTGGCTGGTGGGGATCGAGTGGCGCCTGCTCCCTGCCGCCGGCATGCACGATCCGCTGCTCGCCGCTG
>DASSHL010000235.1:0-2032 GCA_035692845.1 Gemmatimonadales bacterium | reverse complement strand
GCTTCCTGCGCCATGGGCGGTACTCGCACCAGGCGTTCGACCGGCCTCGGCTGGACGCCGCGGCCCTGCGAGGCCTGCAGGCGGAAGAAGAGGAAGCCGAAGATGGCGCCACCGATGTGTGCCACGTGGGCGATGCCATCGGAAGGGGCGAGGAGGGCAAGCGCCAGGTCCAGCGCCACAAACGCGAGCACGAGCGTGCGTGCACGGATGGGGACGGGAATCGGGAAGATGAAGAGCCGGGCATCGGGCCAGTACAGCGCAAACGCCACGGCGACACCGAGAATGGCGCCTGACGCACCGATGATCGGGCCGACCGTCATGACCTTGCTGAGCGCCCAGCAGAACGCGGCCGCGCCCACGCCGCAATAGAGATAGTAAAGGAGGAAGTTACGACTGCCCATCCGCTCTTCCACCGCACAGCCAAAGACGAAGAGCGCGATGGAGTTGGCCAGCAGGTGCAGCAGCCCGCCGTGCACGAAGAGATAGGTCACCAGCCCCCAGGGCTGGCTGCCGACCACTGCCGGATCGAAGGCAAGCGCCATGCGGATGCCGGGCGCCGTGAAGATGGTCTCCATCAGCAGCAGCACCACGGCGTTGGCCGCGATCAGGCGCCCGACCCATGGGGTAATCCGGGGATACGACAACAGACTCATGGCGCGTGCGCCCTGCCTTCTTCAGTGTGCGGCCGGTTACTGCCCGGCGGCCCGGCGCGCGGTGCGGCAGATGCGCTCGCACAGCTCCGGAAACTCGATCCCGACTGCCGCCGCCGACTGCGGCATGAGGCTCGTGGCGGTCATGCCCGGCAACGTATTCACTTCTAAACAGAAGAGCCGGCCCTCGGGTGTCAAGCGAAAATCCACCCGGGAATATCCGCCCAGCTTGAGCGCTTCGTGAGCCAGGACACCAAGCCGGCCGCATTCCCGGGCCACCGATTCGGGGAGGTCCGCCGGGAAGGTCTCCGTGGACATCCCGGGCGTGTACTTGCACTCGTAGTCGAAAATATCATGCCGGGGAACGATCTCCCCCACAGCGAGCGACTTGCCCTCCAGGATGCCGACGGTCAGTTCCCGTCCCGGCACGAACCGTTCGACCAGCACCTCATCATCATACTGCCGCGCCAGCGCCACAGCCGCATCGAAGTCCTCGGCGCGCTGGACCACGGTGAGCCCCACCGTAGAGCCCTCCTTGGATGGCTTGACCACCAGCGGCCAGCCGAACTTCTCCTCCGCCCTGCCCACCGGGACGGGCGCCATGCACCAGTCGGCGGTGGGCACGCCGGCCTGCCGGAAGAGCCGCTTGGAGATGTCCTTGTCCATGGCCATGGCACTGCCCAGGCGGCCGCTTCCCGTGTATGGGACACCGACCATCTCGAGGAGGGTTTGCAGCGTGCCGTCCTCGCCATGGCCTCCGTGCAGTGCAAGGAAGAGGACATCGGCGTCGCGCACGGCGCGGAGGCCGGAAAGTCCCGAGAGCAGCAACCCCCGCTCCAGCGTTCGGAGCCGCTCAACCGACGGTGGCTCGGCACGGACCGCCGCGCCCAGCAGGGCGCCTTCCTCCTGCTCGGGAACGTATCCCAGCGCCGTGTCGACGACGGAGACGTCGTGTCCGCGCGAGCGGAGCGCCGCGACGATCTGGGACGCCGACGCGAGCGCCACGTCGCGTTCGGAAGAGGTGCCGCCGGTTAATACGGTTATATGCATGGGATCCGAGTAGGTAGGGGCGACGCTTGCGTCGCCCATTGGTCCGCCCAATCCGTCAGGTCCGCGTGGGGGCGACGCTTGCGTCGCCCATTGATCCGCCCAATCCGTCAGGTCCGCAACATCCCGCCCGCCAGCATCCGTTGGATGGCTCGTTCGGGATTCATTGCAATGTAACGCCGGATGCGGGTCAGTTCCGAGCCGTTGCGTATCACATGCTCGTGGTAGCCACGCTGCCACACTTGGTCACGCGCGCAATTGGACAGCACGCGGGCCCTCCTTGTCACCGCACTCTTGAATGAGCGCATGATGGTCGGTAGTGAGCCGTGAACAGG
>DASSHL010000234.1:0-3751 GCA_035692845.1 Gemmatimonadales bacterium | reverse complement strand
GGCGGCGTGCGCCGCGAGCGACACGGTGCTGATCCTCGAGAAGATGCGGGTGGAGCTCGCCTCACTCCGGGTGCTGGCGCACGGCGTCCGGCGCGACAAGGAGCCGCGCCGCTTTGAAAAGATTCACTACATCTTCGAGATATCGGGCGAGGGACTCGACATGCTCAAGGCCGAGCGGGCGGTGAATCTTTCGGTGGAGAAATACTGCTCCGTGCTGGCCTCACTCGCGCCCGATATTGAAGTGACGCATGAGATTCGGCTGGTCTGAACGGTCAACGGTCAACGGTCAACGGTCGACTGTTGACCGTAGACCGTTGACCGTTGTCGTGCTGTGGTTCCTCCTCGTCGCGTTTCCGCTCGCCGCCCAGACACCCCGCGAATTCGGCCTCGAGGGGCTCGCGCTCCTGCGGGATTCATCGCTGGTGGGTGGCGCGGTGTATGGCGGCCTGCGGGTGAGCCATCGCATGCGCGTGGGTCTTACCGGTGCACTTGGAGGTGGCGAGGGCGGCCTGGGCGCGCGCGGGGAGCTAGCCGGACACTTCCTGCTCAATCCCGGCTTGAAACACGGCGTGGGGCTGTATGGTGGCGGCGGACTCGCGCTTGAATGGCAGGATGACGCGCGGGGCTATCTGGAACTGATTCTTGGGGCGGAAACCAATCCGGGGTCGGCCAGCGGCTGGATGCTGGAAGCAGGCTTGGGCGGAGGCGTCCGCCTGGCGCTCGGCTGGCGGGCGCGCTGGTTCCCGGTCCGGAAATGAAAGGGCCGGATGTGAGGGAGGCATGCATGCCGCCCGTACATCCGGCCCTTCGACGTTATGCGGCGTAGCTCAGGCGCTGCCGACGGGTTCGGCCCGTCGCACCGGCTGGCAGTATCGCTCGCCCAGCACCCGCAGCTGGCTCAATTCCTCGTCCGTCAGCTCCTCGTACCGATCCGTGAGATACCCCATCGTATCGTCGAACCAGTCCTTCTGGTGTTCCGGCAGGGCATCGATGACACCGCAGCGGAGAATGTGGCTGAACAGCTCGTCCCGTGCCTGCTCGAATACGGAGGGGGACGCCGAGGGCATTGCACGTCGGATCTTCTTCTTGCTCATGCACCTTCCTTTTCGGAAACTGATTTGAGGCCGCAATATAGTGAGGTTGCACCATTTGGTGCAAACGAGCGAAAATCGCCGTTTTTCCGCCGTCCGGGTTAGATTTGCTGCCCATCAGGTGGCAGAATCATGACTGAGCACGACGAAATCTATGGCAAGGACCGGGCCGAACGCCTGAAGGATCTGCTGCGGGAAATCGCGCAGCGGATTACCGAGCTTGATGCCAGCAACGCCCTCCTCGGCGCAGTTCCCGAGCTCATCGGCCGGCTGGGCGAGCTCCGGAGCGAGCTGTTTCACTATGAAGTTCGCCAGACCTACGACACGCCCGAGGCCGCGGAGAACCGGCGGATCGTGGAAGATGCGCAGCGGGATCCCGATTTCCTCAATGACGACCCGGAGGACGACGAACCATGGCGGCAGCGCCCAGCGGAATGAAGGGCTTTTATGTGACACTTGGGGTGGTGGCAGTGGCGGGACTCGCCTTTCTCGGCTGGCAGCTGTCGAAAAGGAGCACCACCAGCATCCCGGCCAACGTCGTGGTGACGCCGGCCGATACCGCCGGTTTCCGCGGTTACCTGCTGGGCTCTGATTCCGCGCCCGTGGAGATCACCGAGTACGCCGACTACCAGTGCCCCTACTGTGCCGATTTCGACATCGTCACCTTTCCTGACATCAAGAGCCGGCTGATCGAGCCTGGCCTGGTGCGCTGGCGGTATCGCGACATGCCGCTGCAGATGCATCCCTTCGCGCGTCTTGCCGCGCACGCCGGCGCCTGCGCGGACGAACAGGGAAAATTCTGGCCCATGCACACGCTGCTGTACCAGGGCCAGACCGACTGGGCGCGTGGGGGAGCCGCTGGTCACTTCAAGAAGTACGCGGAGCTGGCGGGGCTCGACGTGGACAAGTACGACGCCTGCATGTCATCGGCCCGCTACGCGGGACGGATCGAGGCCAGCTACCAGGAGGCGGTCGCCGTGGGGGTGAACTCCACGCCCACGTTTCTCATTGCCGGCCGGCTCTATGAGCCCTTGAGCTATGACCAGTTCAAGCGACTCGTCGATTCATTGATCGCAGTCAAACAGGCACAATGAAATACCGCATGGCTGCGGCCGTGCTGGCGCTCGCCGGGGTACTCCTGGCTGCCTATCTCTACCTCTTCAAGCTGGGCCTGATCGGCACGCTGGCCTGCGGCACTGGCAGCTGTGAAACGGTGCAGCTCTCGCGCTGGAGCAGGTTTCTCGGTGTCGAGGTGTCGCTGATCGGGCTGCTGGGGTATGTGGCCCTGCTGGTCGTTGCGCTGATGGCGACAAAGCCGGCGCTGGCGCTGGCGCGCTGGCCCAGCCGCTGGCTGGCGCTGCTGTCCTGCGGCGGGACGCTGTTCGCCCTCTATCTCACCGCGCTTGAGCTCTTCGTGATCCACGCCATCTGCCGCTGGTGCGTGGGCTCCGCCGTCATCATCACGCTCATCTTCGTCCTCTCCCTGCTGGACCTTCGGCGGTTGCGAGGCGCCCGCGGGTGAGCGGTTCGGGGAGCCACGACAAGGAGCAGCCCACCGGCAGGGCGCTTGCCGGCCTCTCGCTCGGCGCGCTCGGCGTGGTGTACGGCGACATCGGTACCAGCCCGCTGTACGCTCTGGACGAGGCATTCACCGGTCACCACAGCATCCCGCCCACGCCGGACAATATTCTCGGCGTTCTCTCTCTGGTCTTCTGGTCGCTCGCGTTCGTCATCTCCTTCAAGTACATCGGCTTTGTCATGAGGGCCGATAACCGGGGCGAAGGCGGCATTCTGGCCTTGCTGGCTCTGGTGCGGCCGCGCGGCGGCCGAGCCATCGGGCACTGGCTACTCGTGGGGATCGGCCTCTTTGGAGCGGCGCTCCTGTACGGCGATGGGGTCATCACTCCAGCGATCTCGGTCCTCGGTGCAGTCGAGGGTTTGAGCGTGGCCACGCCCGCGTTCGAACACGTCGTCGTTCCCATCGCTGTCATCATCCTTGCTAGTCTGTTCTGGTTCCAGAAGCATGGCACTGCCGCCATCGGTCGTTTCTTCGGGCCGATCATGATGGTCTGGTTTCTCTCGATCGCGATCATCGGCGTGCATGGCATCCTGATGCATCCGTCAGTTCTTGCGGCGCTCAATCCATGGGTCGCCATCGACCTCTTCATTCGCGACAAGGTGACTGGTTTCCTGGTCCTGGGAGCGGTGGTGCTGGTTGTCACCGGCGGTGAAGCGCTCTACGCAGACATGGGCCACTTCGGAAAGCGGCCTATCCGTGTGGCGTGGTTTGGTGTCGCACTCCCGGCACTCCTGCTGAACTACTTCGGCCAGGCGGCGCTGCTGCTCGAGCAGCCCGCGGCTGCGGCCAATCCGTTCTTCGAGCTGGTACCCGACTGGTTTCTCTACCCGATGATCGTGATCGCGACGCTGGCCGCGATCGTGGCGTCTCAGGCTCTGATCTCCGGGGCTTTCTCGCTCACTCGTCAGGCGGTGCAGCTCGGCTACAGCCCCCGGGTGACCATCGTGCATACCTCCTCCTCGGAGGCGGGGCAGATCTACATTCCGGAAGTCAACGCTGCGCTCGGTGTGGCCTGCGTGCTGCTGGTGCTCGGGTTCCGTAGCACGTCCAATCTTGCTGCGGCCTATGGCATCGCGGTGAC
>DASSHL010000233.1:0-8778 GCA_035692845.1 Gemmatimonadales bacterium | reverse complement strand
CGCCCGATTTCGAGGCGGCCCTCAAGGGGCGGCAGGTCGCCGTTATCGCCGAGATCAAGCGACGTTCCCCGTCGGCCGGCGTGATCAATCCATCGCTGGATGCCACGGGCCTCGGGCGCGTGTATGCGGCGCATGGCGCGTCCGCCATCTCGGTTCTGACCGACGCGCCGTTTTTCGGCGGCAGCCTGGACGACCTGCGCGACGTCGCCCTCGCTGTCGATCGCCCGGTATTGCGCAAGGATTTCATTGTCTCTGAGGAGCAGCTCCTCGAGGCCCGCGCGGCGGGAGCAGCGGCGGCGCTGCTGATCGTGCGCGCACTGGAGCAGGCAATGCTCGCTTGACTCATCAGCTTCGCCCGCGATGCAGGGCTGGCAGCGCTGGTGGAGACACACGATGCCGATGAAATTGCGCGCGCCCTTGATGCTGGCGCCACCATCATCGGCGTGAACAGCCGGGACCTCGACACCTTCCGCGTGGATGCTCCGCGGGCCCTTGCGCTGCTCGCGCACGTTCCCGTCGCATGTGTGGCTGTCGCCGAGAGCGGCGTTCGCTCGCGTGACGACGTCGAGCGCGCCGCGACGGCAGGCGCCGATGCGGTGCTGGTTGGAAGCGCACTTTCGGGCGCGCCGGAACCGGGAGCGTTGCTGGAGACCCTGACCCTGGTAGCACGCCGTGCGCGTTAAGGCCAAGATCTGCGGGCTGCACCGGGCGGAGGACGCCCGTCACGCCGTGGAGGCGGGCGCCGACTTCCTGGGGGTAGTGCTCGATCATGGACCCCGGCAGGCGTCGGACAGCGAAATTCGGGGAGTGGTTGCAGCTGCTGCAGGCCTTCCGGTTCTGGCCGTGGTCGTCCACTCGTCGCTCGCCGAGGTGCTCCGCCGGCGCGACCGGACCGGGTTCGCCGGGGTCCAGCTTCACGGGGACCAGGATGACGACGAGGCGGCTGCTTTCCGCCGTGAGGGCCTCGTGGTCTGGCGAACTGCCCGCCTTGCGGCGGAGAGCGACACCCCCGATCCAGCTGGCCTGGCCGCGCATGCCGACGCGGTGCTCGTCGAACCATGGGTGGCGCATGCCGCGGGCGGTGGCGGGCGGGCGCTCGATGTTGCCAGGGCGGCTCGCATGAGGGAGCGCCTGGGTGCTTGCGCAATGGTTTTGGCTGGGGGCCTCACGGCGGCCAGCGTGGGCGCAGCGGCGAGCTCGGTTCAGCCCTATGCGGTAGACGTAAGTTCCGGCGTTGAACGTGCGCCCGGCATCAAGGATCCTGCGCTGGTTGCGCGCTTTCTGGAGGCCCTTCGTGGCATCGATTCCGATGGATGAGCAGCCGGTCGGGGGCCGGTTTGGCCCGTATGGCGGCCGTTATGTGCCCGAAACGCTGGTCGCGGCGCTGGACGAGCTGGGCCTGCTTTACGACTCGGCCCGCTCTGACCCCGCCTTCTGGCATGATTTTGACGTACTGAGCCGCGAATATGTGGGCCGGCCCACTCCGCTTTCGATGGCACCAAGGCTGTCGGCGGAGGTCGGCGCGCGGGTCCTGCTCAAGCGCGAGGACCTGAACCACACCGGCGCCCACAAGATCAACAATGCCATTGGGCAGGCACTGCTCGCGCTGCGGATGGGCAAGCGCCGGATCATCGCGGAAACCGGCGCGGGCCAGCATGGAGTGGCAACTGCCACGGTCTGCGCCCGGTTTGGGCTCGAGTGTGTGGTGTACATGGGTGCCGAGGACGTCAGGCGCCAGGCGCTGAACGTCTTTCGCATGGAATTGCTCGGCGCCACCGTCGTCCCGGTCGAGTCGGGCACTCGCACACTCAAGGATGCGGCCAATGAGGCGCTCCGGGACTGGGTCGCGAGCGTCCGGACGACACACTACATCATTGGCTCGGTGGTGGGACCGGATCCCTATCCGCGCATGGTGCGCGATTTCCAGGCGGTCATTGGCCGGGAGGCGCGCGAGCAGGTACTGGCCGCCGAGGGCCGTCTGCCAGGAACTGTGGTGGCGTGCGTCGGCGGTGGCTCCAACGCGATGGGAATCTTCACTGCCTTCCTGAATGACGATGTCGCGCTGGTCGGGGTAGAGGCTGCTGGAGCGGGTATCGAGACTGCCCGGCACGCGGCCACGATTGGCCGCGGACGCCCGGGCGTCCTGCATGGCGCGCTGAGCTACCTGCTGCAGGACGCTGATGGTCAGGTGGCCGAGGCGCACTCGGTATCAGCGGGTCTCGACTATCCGGGTGTGGGGCCGGAGCACAGCTACCTGCATGACACTGGACGGGTGCGCTACGAGAGCGTAACTGACGATGAGGCACTGGCGGCGTTCGGTGCACTGTCGCGGCTTGAGGGAATCATCCCGGCGCTGGAAACAGCGCATGCGCTGGCGTGGGTGCGCCGGACCGCGTGGCCTGGGGATCACACCGTACTGGTTTGCCTGAGCGGGAGGGGAGACAAGGACGTGGCACATGTCGCCCAGCTGATGGAGCAGCGCGCATGACCGTGGCCGATACCTCATCGGCCGTCCTGCCGGCGTCGCAGGTCGCGGAGCTGATTGCCAGCCTCGTGAAGGCGCTTCGCGCGTTCCAGATGTACCTGCCCAACAACCCCATTCACCAGCGCGCCAGCCAGAACGTACAGGCCGCCTTCGGCCCGATCTGGGCTGCCACCGATGAAATCACGCTGACGGTCGCGGAGACCGACTTCGTCTGGGAAGACCAGGTCGTCTACCACCAGCTCACCAAGGCCGACAGCATTGCGTGGACACTTTACAAGGACGGCCTTCGGGTCCTCACGCTGAAGAAGGGCGTGGAGCAGGAGGAGATCGGCCAGTTCCTGGAGCTGGTCAATCGGGCACGGTTTCTCGCCACCGATGCACCGGATGACCTCCTCACCCTGCTCTGGGAGCGGGAATTTCTCTGGATCTCCTACGTCTTCGCGGAGCCATTCTCCGAGGCGACGCCCACGGCAGCGGACGAGCGGAGCACGCCAGACGTGCGGCCGGAGGAGCGGCATCAGGCGGTCGAGGAAGAGGCGGCCAAGCCCAGTGGCATGGTGGACCTGGACGACTTCGATGGCACCCTTTACTTCCTCGACGAACAGGAGATCAACTACGTCGTCGATGCGGTGCGCCATGAGTACGCGCGTGATGCGCGCGGGAGTGCGCTCGCCATCCTGTTCGACCTGTACGAAACCGAGCGGGCGCCGGCGGTGCGCGAGGAGATTCACGCCATCCTTGACGCCCTGCTCCCGAACCTGCTGAACAAGGGCGAGTTCCGCGTCGTCGCCGCCATCCTGCGGGAACTCCGCGTCCTGGAGCAGCGGGTGACCACGCTTGCGCCCGCCGAGCGCGCGCGGGTCCGCGAGTTCGAGGAGCGGCTGAGCGAGCCCGCCATCGTGCGGCAGCTGGTCCAGTCGCTGGACGAGGCCTCCACCCGTCCGGGCGACGAAGACGTGCGCGAGGTGCTCGCCGAACTGCGAGCGGCGGCGCTGGGGCCGATCCTCACCATGGTTCCGCGGCTCTATTCCGGTACCGTGCGGCGCATGCTCGAGGAAACGGTGGATCGTCTCGCATCGCAGAACTCGGCTGAGGTGCTCCGCCTCCTGCGCGAGGGCATCGACGAGGACGGCGGGCACGAAGCCCTGCCGGCGCTGATCGGGGTCTGCGGCCGCCTCAAACTGCAGGGTGCCGTCACCGGCCTGGGCGACCTGCTGGGCCATGAAAATACCGATATCCGGCTGGCCGCGGTGCAGGCGCTGGACGCGATCGGCACTCCGGGCGCGCTGGCCCATCTCGACCGCGCGCTCGACGATTCCGACCGTGCCGTCCGGGTCGCGGCAGTCAAGGCAGTGGGAGCGCGCGGTTATCGCAGCGCGCTGCGCCGGGTGGAGGCCGTGGTGCAGGGCAAGTCGCTCAAGGATCTCGACATGTCGGAGAAGAAGGCCTTCTTCGAGGCGTATGGCGCGATCGCCGGTCCCTCCGGGATCAAGCTGCTCGGTGCCATGCTCGGTGGACGGGGGCTGCTGCGCATGAAGGAGCAGCCGGAAGTCCGTGCCTGTGCCGCGCTGGCGCTGGGACGGATCGGGACCGCCGAGGCGCGCCAGCTGCTCGAAGCGGCGCAGGACGACAAGGAACTGGTGGTGCGGAATGCCGTGAAGCAGGCGTTGCGGGACGGTGCCCGATGACCCAGCCGATCGCCGAGGGAGCGCCAAAGGACGGAGCGCTGCGGGCCAGCGGGCGCGGGCTGCTGCTGGCGCTGTATACGGCGCTGCGAAGCCTCAAGCTGTATCCGGTCGAGAATGCCACCGTCCAGCGGGCGCTCGACGACCTTGACCATGCCTCGACTACGCTGCTGGAGCAGGAAGCCGAAGTCGAGATCCGCCTCTCGGGCGACTTCATCTTCGTCAATTCCACCCGGCTCCGCCTGGAGCTGGACAACTACGCTTCCTTCAGCAACATCCTCGCGACGCTGCGGGCCTTCGATATCGGGGTCCTCCACCTCCATCGCGAGGTGACTCGCCGTGACTGGCAGGCCTTCCTCAGCATCCTGATCAATCTGGCCGAGCGCAATCTTCCCGAGCCGTTCGACGAACTGGCGGAGCGCTTCTTCACCAGCGGGGTGCACGGCCTGGAGCTCGAACGGGCCCAGCCCTCCGAAGATTCCCTCGACGACCAGGCGCGCCAGCGTGAACTGGCCAAGCGGACCTATTCGCACGGCGTGGCGGTAGCGAAGGAAGTGGTGACCAGTGTTCGGCTGGGCAAGGCCACCAGCGTCAAGAAGATGAAGCGCGCCGTTCAGCTGATCGTCGACCAGGTGCTCAATAACGAAACGTCCCTGATGGGGCTCACCACCATCCGCGATTACGACGAATACACCTTCCAGCATTGCGTCAATGTGTGCATCTTTGCCGTGGCCCTGGGCAAGAAGCTGGGCTTCTCCAAGCTGCAGCTCTACGACCTGGGCATGACGGCGCTGATGCATGACATCGGCAAGGCGCGCATCCCGGTGGAGATCCTGAACAAGACCGCTGGCCTCGACGACCACGAGTGGCGGGTGATGCAAGCCCACCCCTGGTTCGGGGCGCTGACCCTGTTCATGCTGCGCGGCTACGAGGAGATTCCGTACCGGTCCATCCTGGTTGCGCACGAGCACCACATGAAGATCGACCTGACCGGCTATCCGAAGACGGTCCGGCCGCGGGAGGTGGGGCTGTTCTCGCGCATCGTCTCGGTCGCTGACGGGTTCGACGCGGCCACCACGCGCCGCAGCTATCAGACGGTGCCCATCGAGCCCGACCAGGTGTTGCGCGAAATGTGGGAAAACCCGCGGCGTGGTTACGATCCGGTGCTGGTCAAGGCATTCATTAACCTGATCGGCATCTACCCGGTGGGCACCTGCGTCATCCTCGACACGATGGAAGTCGGGGTGGTGAGCGCGCCCAACCCGGAAACCAAGCTGCTGAACCGTCCACTCGTGCGTCTGGCCATTGACGCCGATGGCGGCATGCTTCCGCCACCGGGTCAGCAGGTCGACCTGGCGGAGCAGGATGGAGAGGGCCGCTTCCGGCGGTCCATCGTCAAGGTCACAAACCCGGGTCGGCATGGCATTGTCGTTGGCGATTACTTCGTCTGATCCCTTCGTCACCACCTTCGAGGCGCTTCGAGCCCGGCGGCGGGCGGCGCTGGTACCGTACCTCACCGCCGGCTTCCCGGACCGCGAGGCTTCGCTCGCGGCGCTCCGTATCGCGGATCGCTGGGGCGATATCCTCGAGGTGGGCGTGCCCTTCAGCGATCCGCTGGCCGATGGGCCCACCATCCAGCGATCGAGTCATGCTGCGCTCCAGCAGGGGATGACCCTCGGAGGTACGCTTGGCCTGATCCGGGACGCATCGCTCCGCCGCCCCGTCGTGCTGTTCACCTACCTGAATCCTGTGCTCGCCTATGGAGTGCCGACACTGCTCCACGATGCCGCGTCCGCGGGTGTGGCCGGCTTGCTCCTGACCGACCTTCCAGTTGGCGCCGACCTGGCGATCGAGCGGGCGGTGGCCGAGAGCCCGATCGCACTGGTTCCGCTCGTGGCGCCGACCACCCCGGACGCGCGCCTGGCGGAGATCGGGCAATCCGCTCGCGGCTTCCTCTACCTGGTGGCGCGGCTCGGCGTTACCGGCGCTAGCCGGACGCTCGCCTCGGACCTCGGGGCACAGGTGGCCCGGGTGCGCCGCGCAGCGGACCGGCCGGTGGCCGTGGGATTCGGGATCTCGGAGCCTGCGCAGGCGCGCGAAGTGGCAGCCCTCGCGGACGGTGTCGTCGTAGGAAGCGCGCTGGTCGAATCGCTCGAACGGGACGGCGTCAGCGGGCTCGAGGCGAAGCTTGCCGCACTGCACGGGGCAATGGAGCGGGCGGCATGACCTTTCGCGTACCCGTCCTGCTTCGATGGTACGCCTTTTCGCTTCAGGCCGGCGGCCTGCTCGTGGCGGGACTCGCGTTGCTGCTCGACACCCGCTGGCTTGAGCAGCCCATCGGCGTGGGCCTCCTGCTGGTCGGCACGATGGTCGTTCGCATCTCGCCGATCCGGCTCAGCAAGTACAGCTACCTCACCCAGACCTCACTCGCGGCGCTGACCGGCGCCGCCGTCCTCGGGCCCGGCCCCACGGTGCTGGCCCTGCTGCTGGGTGTCGCCCTGGGCGATGTCCTGGTGCTGCGGAAGGCGCTCCGCTCGGCGCTGGTCAACACCGGCCGCGAAATCATCGCGTTCGTCTCGGCGTACGGCCTCTACGCCCTGGTGTTGCAACTGACCGGTTCACCGGGGCTTGGGGTGGACTTTCTTCCTGCTGCCTTCACCCTGCTCGCCGCGTATTTCATCAGCGGCCGGGCGCTGTTCTACTTCACGCTGCTGATCCGCAGCAAGCTCGACGTCGAAGAGCGGCTCCTCATCCTGCGATGGGAAATCGTCTCGTACCTGATCAGCATGATCGGCGTGGTCGTCATCGTCGCAGCCATCGAGACGCTGCAGCCGGCCGGGTGGCTCGCGGCGCTCTTCCTCCTTGCGGTGCTCGGCGCCCTGACCCGGAAGATTCTCGAGGAGGCTATCGCCGCCGAGGACCTGAGCAAGGTCCATCTCATGGAGATGGCCATCGCCAGCAATGTGACGCTGCAGGATTCGCTCGAGCACATCGAGCGGCTGGCCTACCGGCTCCTCGACTGGGGCGATTTCCGGATCTACCGGATGGAAGGTGACAGCGCGTCCCTGATGTACCGAAGCAGCATCGGGCGGCCGCACCGGAGCGTGCCCTCGGCGGAGTTGATTCCCCTTCGGGGCCATGCAGTGACGAGCGGCAGGCTGGTGCACGTCCGGAACGGGAGCAACGATCCCCGCATCACGCGTCCTGATCCCGATGTGCAGTGCATCGTGATCCATCCATTGCGGTTCGGCGAGAACACCCTCGGCACGATCGAGCTGGACCATTTCAAGCGGAATGTCTATCACGGGAAGGATCTCGCCGCGCTCAGCACCATCGCCGCGCAGGTGGCCACCGCCATTCATATTGCCGAACTGCGCCGGCCGCTGACTGGCCTGGTAGAGCTCATCGGTACCCAGGTCGCCGCCCTGCAGCGCGCCACCGATTCGCTCCGCGACAGCGCCGATGCCCTCGCCGAAGTGTCGCGCGCGGTGGAGACCTCCGTCGGAGACCAGGACGCGTTCGTGCGCGAGGGGCAGGATGCGACCGATACCATGAGCGGCATCACCGTCACGATGGCGGAGGAAGGGTCCAAGGCGGCCGTGGCCAGCGAACGGGCAGCGGAAACGGCCGCCCACAATCAGGCCGTGGTCAGTGATGCGCTTCGCCGCCTGGCCCAGTTCAAGCAGTTCGTGGGCGAAAGCTCGGAACAGGTCAGCTCGCTGGGTGAAGTGAGCCGTCGCATCACCGGCTTCATTGGATCGATACGCGAAATTGCCGATGCAACCAACCTCATCGCGCTCAACGCGGCCATCGAAGCGGCGCGGGCGGGCCGCGAAGGTCGCGGCTTTGCGGTGGTGGCAGAAGAGATTCGCCATCTCGCTGCCCAGTCACTCGAAGCGGCGCGAAAGGCCGGTTCGCTGGTCACCGAAGTCTCGAGCCAGGTGGATGCGGTGGGGCGCCAGATGCGGATCGGCCAGACGGTAGCGGCGGATGTCGAGGAAGTGAGTTCGGCGGCGGCGAGCGCATTCGAGGCCATCGTCGGCGCGACCGGTGATGCGGGACGTCACGCACGGCGCGTGGCCGAAATGGCCACGACCCAGGAAGCATCGTTCCACACGCTCAATGAGCGCATCCAGCGCGTGGCCGAGTCTTCCCGGCGCATGCGCGACGATACGCGACAGCTGGCAACCCGCTCGGCCGAGGCAACAATGGGACAGGCCGAGCTGGAGCAGACCACGCGCGCGCTGGCTGAGATGGCGGCCGAGCTCCAGGTGCTGGCCCGGCACTTCGCCGTCGGGGCCTAACGGAGCGATGCACGACGTGTTTGTCGCGCTGGGCAGCAACCTTGGCGATCGCGAAGCCTACCTTGCCTTCGCGCGCGAGTCCCTCGGCGCGCTGCGATCCACCCGGCTTGTAGCCGCGAGCCGCGTGGAAGAGACCAAACCGCTGGGGGGACGCCGCCAGCCGCCATATCTCAACCAGATGGTGCGGCTCCGCACCCGATTGAGCCCGCGCGAACTGCTGGACGGATGCCAGGGAATCGAGCGCGCGGCAGGACGGATGCGTGAAATGAGCAAGCGGTGGGATTCCCGTACGCTCGACCTGGAC
>DASSHL010000232.1:0-3150 GCA_035692845.1 Gemmatimonadales bacterium | reverse complement strand
CGCGACAACCCGTTCTACGTCGAGTCGGGCGGCCAGGTGAGCGATTCCGGCGTGGTCACGGCGGATGACTGGCGGCTGGACGTCGATCGCGTGTACAGGAGCGAGCAGGGTACTGTCGTCTCGGGCCGAGCGACGGCCCCGTTCCAGGGCACCCGGGTGCATGCCGCGGTGGACGAAGCACGCCGGCGCGACATCGAACGAAACCACAGCGCCACGCACCTCGCCCATTACGTGCTGCGCCACCAGCTCGGCACCCACGTGCGCCAGCAAGGCTCACTGGTGGAGCCCAACCGGCTTCGTTTCGACTTCTCGCATCACGGCCCCATCGACGCGGCGCACCTGCGCGATATCGAGGCCGAGGTGAATGAGCTGATCCTTGCCAACGCCGACGTGCGTACCGATGAAATGGCCTATCCCGATGCGCTTGCGCTCGGAGCCATGGCGTTCTTCGCTGACAAGTATGGTGACCAGGTGCGGGTGGTCCGCATGGGCCCGAGCATCGAGCTCTGCGGAGGTACTCATGTGCGCACCACCGGACAGATTGGCACCTTTCGCTTTGCCGGCCAGGGCGGGGTGGCCGCCGGCGTGCGTCGCATCGAAGCCATGACCGGCACCGCCGCGCTCCGCGCGGTGCGGGCGCTCGAAGACCAGGTGCACCGGGCGGCGGAGGCCGTCCGGGTGCAGCCGGACCAGCTGCTTCGCCGCATCGAGCAGCTGGTGGAGGAGCGCGGCCGCCTGGAGCAGCGCATCGCGGAGGCGCTGGCGCAGGGCGGTGGAGCATCGGAGGACGAGACCGTGCAGCTCGACGGCGTGAAGCTGGTACTCGCGTCCACGGCCAGCGAGAGCCGGGATGAAGTGGGCCAGATCGCCGACAATTTCCGCGAGACGCACAAGGATGGCGTGCTGGTGCTCTTCGGAACCGGCGGGCGTGGCGCGGTGCACGTGGCGCTCACTGATGACCTCGTGGCCCAGGGGTTCAAGGCGGGTGACCTGGTAAACCGCATAGCGGCGCTGAGCGGCGGCAAGGGGGGTGGCCGTCCACAGTTCGCCTCGGCGGGCGCCGGCGATCCGGAACGCCTCGGCGAGGTGCGTCAGGCCGTGCCAAAGCTGGTGTCATCCTGGCTGGCACGGACCGCCTGATGGACCCCATGGCGTGGCTGCAGACTCGAACCGCCGCGGCTCCGGTCGCGCTGCGTGAACGGATCATGCAGCACGTGTCCCGCGCTGGCATTCTCGAGATGCCAGGTGCCTTGGCACGGGCCGGTGCCAGCGCGCTGCGCGACGTCACCGACACGCCCGGCGAGCGCTCGGTGGCCCTCGACCTCCTTGCGGCCGACGGACTGATCACGCTCGCGATGCTGTGGTGCGCGGAGCACGAACCTGCGGCACTCGGTCGCGTTGCCCGCTCGCTGACAGAGCCCGCTCCGGCGACGTGATAGACCTGCATTCGCACCTGCTGCCCGGCGTGGATGATGGCTCACGTAGCGTGGCGCAGTCGGTTACGGTGCTCACGCGGCTCGCAGCCGCCGGTGTCACTGATATCTGCCTCACTCCCCACCTCACCGCGTCGGCCGCAGAACTCGGCATTCCGCCCGCCTACGACGCCGCCTTCCGCGCGCTGGGCGCGCAGGCGCCCGAACTCCCGCGGCTGCACCGCGGCGTGGAACTCATGCTGGACCGCCCCTTTACGCGGCGGTCGGTCCAGCCGGGCATCACGCTTGGAGGGTCGCGCTACGTCCTGGTGGAATTCACGCGGATCGTGCCGGCGGCGACGGTGAAGTCGGCGCTGGCACAGGTAGTGGAATGCGGTCTGGTGCCGCTGCTGGCGCATCCTGAGCGCTACAGTTCCTGCTCGCCGCGTGCCGTCGAAGCGTGGCGTGAGGCCGGTGCACTCATGCAGCTCGATGCGACAACCATCCTTGCCGGCTCGGCGCGCGGCGACCGCGCGCGAGCGCTGCTGGCGGCCGGCCTCGGTGACCTTCTCGCCGCGGACAATCATGGCGACGGCGCGAGCCAGGAGATGGCAAGCCGGGTGCTCCATGACCAGGGTGCAGACACCCAAGCGGAGCTGCTCACCGTTACCAATCCGCGCGCCATTCTCGAGGACCGGGCGACGACCCGCGTGGAGCCGGTCACGCTCTCGCCACCGCTCACCTGGCGGCTCCGACGATTCCTGAACGGAGGAGAACATTGATCTCGCTCTCTGGCCGGACCGCGCTGGTGACGGGCGGCTCGCGCGGTGTGGGAGCCGCGGTGGCGGTGATGCTGGCCCAGGCGGGCGCCGATGTGGCGCTGACCTATCATACGCGCTCCAAGGCCGCCGAGGGCGTGGCGCGCCAGATCCGCGAAGCGGGACGGCGCGCCTATGTGGCCGGCGGTGACCTGTCGGACGCCGCCGCCGTGGAGCGGATGATTCACGGCGTGCGCAGCGAATTCGGCGGGCTGGATGTCTTTGTGGCCAATGCCGGCATCTGGCCGCCGGAAGAAGTCCCGCTCCGCGACATGTCGGCATCACGCTGGCGTGCCACCATGCTGCAGAACCTCGACGCAGTGTTTGCCACCACGCGCGCCGCGCTGAGCCTGATGACCAACGGCGGGACAGTCGTGCTGGTCTCGAGCACTGCCGGCCAGCGGGGCGAGGCGATGCATGCCGACTATGCGGCCACCAAGGGTGCGCTGATCGCGCTCACCAAGTCCCTCGCCATCGAGTGCGCACCCGGCATCACGGTCAATTGCGTGGCGCCGGGATGGGTGGATACGGAAATGTCGGCATCGGCCTTCGCGGGCGATGGGCGCGAACGCATTGCCCGCACCATCCCGCTGCAGCGTATCGCCAGTGCCGAGGATGTCGCAGGCCCAATTGTGTTCCTCTGCAGCCCGCTCGCGCGGCACATCACCGGCGAGGTCCTCAACGTGAACGGCGGCAGCGTTCTCTGCGGATGATCCGCACATGACCAACCTGCCATCGCACGTGACGGTGCCGGCGCCGGTGCTGGATCTCGTGTCCACGCTCGAGCGTGCCGGACACGAGGCCTGGTGCGTGGGCGGCGCGCTCCGCGACGCGGTGCTCGGCTTGCCGCACGCCGACTTCGATGTCGCCACGTCGGCCACGCCGGATGAGGTGCGCCGGCTGTTCCGTCACACCGTTCC
>DASSHL010000231.1:0-2544 GCA_035692845.1 Gemmatimonadales bacterium | reverse complement strand
CTCGCCAGGAGCGCTCTGCGGCAAATCGGCGAGGGCACGCCGCTCGCCCGGCCGGAAAAGCGCCACGCGCGACTCATCGCCCAATCGCAGCGCTACGGTCATTTCATCAAAATCGAGCACGCCAGCGGCTTCGCTCTGGGCCCGGCGCAATGCTTCGGCCGGATCCCTGACGGACGCCAGCGCCTCGAGCATTCGCGAGAGCCGGCCCGGTGCACTACGCTGTGCCGCGGCATGGCTCCGCAAGACGTGCAGGTGACCAGCCAGCACGAATGCGTCCACCCGAATCGCCACGGCGGGCGCGATGCAGGCCAGCAGCGCGAGATCGTCATCGCTGTACTGGTGGTCGCCCGATGAGCCCAGGAGCAATGCGCCGACCATGCGATCCGCCATCTCGAGCCGCACACCCGCGACAGATCGCATGGCCGGGCTTCCCGCCACCGGCGGCACGGCAACGGGATCGCCCGGCAGGCCCTCGAACAGGATTGAGTCTGCGCCGGCGAACAGGCCGGCGAGATCCACCTGCGCACGTGAAACCACGAGATCAGGATCGCCCCAGAGCGGTCCACCCGGATGCTCACCCAGCCGGTACCATTGCTCATTGGAGGTACCAGGCACCAGCAGCTCGAGCCGCTCGTGAGGGACTACGGACGCGAGCACCTCACTCATCTGCAGGGCGAGCTCGCGTGGAGTGCTGGCGTTCGCAGCAAGCCCTGTCATGTGGGCGATGAGCTCCAGCGTGTCGCGCGCGGTGCGTTCTGCTCTCGGCGCCTCATTGGCGCGCCAGCGGCGTGCTAGGCGTCCCAGTGTCACGGCCAGCGCGTCCGCGGCGAGCTGGGCGGCAGCGCGCTCCCGCGGCCCGTGCACATCTGGCGCGAGCGCCGCGAACATGAGCAGGCCCACGTCCAGCCCGGCATCCGTTGCAACGACGCAAGTCGTCGAACGATATCCGGCGTCACGCACGATATCTTCCAGCAGTGCCAGTTGCTCCCGGCCGATGCTGGGTGGCTCCGGAACGGTCAGGTTATCGGCGGCAAGCGCTTCCGGGCCGAGCAGTACCGAACCGCCGGCGGCGGGATAGAGCCAGAAGCCGAAGAGATCGTGGGGGATTTCGCTGGCGAGTGAGACGGAGAGGGCCTCATGCCAGGTGGCGCGCGTGACCTCGTCCGCCGGATCCTCGCCCGACCTGAGCAGGGGTACGAGCGGTCCCTCCCCGAGGAACTGGATGGGGACGCGTTGCTCCGATGGCGTTTCGTCGGCGGACATGATGCTGGTGCAAGCGCAGGAGCCGTGCCCCGTTCCAGCCCCCGACTGCCTGCCGTAAGTTGTTTGGTGTCAATGAGTTAGTGCGGCGGCTGGTGCCAGTCGGAGGCCAGGACTTCGTATTTCGCAACATTGGACCCGCGTCCGGCCAATCGCCGGCGCTGACCCAGGAGGAGGAACGGTGGATACAATCAGGCTCAGGATCGACGGCATGTCGTGTGGACATTGTCTCAGGGCGGTGTCCGAGGCGCTGCGCGAGGCGCCTGGCGTGCTCCAGATCGGAACGGTTGAAATGGGCAGCGCCGAGGTGACCATTGACGGTTCAGTCACGACGCCGGCCAAGGTGGCGGCGGCAGTGGGCGAGGCGGGGTATCAGGCGGAGGTGGTGTAGGCAGTCCCACATCGAAACCGCCTCAGCGCTTCCCCGGTACGCGCCTTGCTCTCTAGTTTTACCGGAAGTTCACCGTGTGATTCTGGCAGCGAGGTGTATGCGGAGTGGCAGGAAAAATCCTTGGTGCGGTTGCATCCGCACTCCTATGCGTGGCGATTCCAACAATCAGGACTGCGTCCGGTGCCGAGCCGGCGGCTCTGGCCGTCCGGGACAGCGCAGGAACCAGCGAGTCCGCCCTCTCCAGCGAACTGGTCAGCGCGGCGACGGCCGCGGGCCTCAGCACCAGTGTACTCGCGCTCGCCGTCGAGGCTCACGACCGGGTGGTAGCAGCGGGCCGCAGTGCCAGTTCATTGCTCACGGTCATCGACTACAGCAAGCTGTCCCGCGAGAAGCGGCTCTGGGTGGTGGACCTCGATCGCGATTCCGTGCTGGCGCATTCACTCGTGGCGCACGGCCGGAACAGCGGCGGTGATCGCGCCACGCATTTCTCCAACGATCCGGGCAGCAACCAGACCAGTCTTGGCACCTTCGTCACCGGCAAGACCTACGTCGGCGCCCACGGCCTGTCGCTCCGGCTCATCGGGCTCGATCCCGGTGTCAATGACAACGCGCTCGCGCGGGCCATCGTGATTCACGCCGCCGACTACGTCAATTCCGGCGTCGTTGCCTCGCTTGGCCGTCTCGGACGCAGCCTCGGCTGTCCGGCACTGTCGCCCGACGTGGCGCCGGAGATCATCGACTTGATCAAGGATGGGACGGTGGTTTTCGCCTACGGCGGATAAAGGATGGACAGTTGGACAGTTACTTCGTCACGCATCTGTCCGTCTGTCCAACTGTCATCTGCCCACCTGTCCACCTGTCCACCTGTCCGACTATCCCAACAATTCCGCCAG
>DASSHL010000230.1:0-2767 GCA_035692845.1 Gemmatimonadales bacterium | reverse complement strand
AGCGCCGCGAGGCGGAGCTTTCGGTGAGCTTTGTGGGCCGCACCACCATGCGTGCGCTCAACCGGGAGCATAAGGGGAAGGACCGGCCCACCGATGTACTGGCCTTCTCGCTGTCCCAGCCGGGCAACCGCCTTGTGGGCGACATCTATATCTGCCCCACCGTCGCCCGGGAGCAGGCCGACCGGCTCGGTCTGTCGCCACGCCAGGAACTGGCACGGTTGGTGGTACATGGCGTGCTCCACGTGCTGGGGCACGATCATCCAGAGGGACCGGACCGTGAGCAGTCGCCGATGTGGCGGCGGCAGGAGCGCTACCTGAGGCGCCTCGCGTGATAGGCGCGCTGCAGCAGTTCATCGCGCCCCTGGTGATGCTCATCCTCACCCTCTGGGCCAGTCTCATCGCGTTCGCCAACGAGTCAGAGGAAGAGCTGCCGCGGGTCCTCGCCCGCCAACTAGCAGCTACCACCGGCCCGCTGCCGGTGCAGCGCAGTCTCCACATTGCGCACCTGATCCTGATGGCGCTCGCCGGCGTCGTCGCCGGTGGCTCCGTCCTCTGGTGGATTCGCGGGCCGGGCGGAGCATTCCCCCGTCTTCTCGTCGGCGTCTCGCTGGTCTGGGCGCTCGGTGATCTCCTGCCTCGCCTGCTCGCCGCCATTGCGCCTGAGCTGACCGGACCGGTGCGCCGCGTGGCGGTGCAGAGCCTCTGGCCGCTCGCTCCGCTGCTCCGGCTGGTGGCACGGCTCGATGCGCGCGTGATTCCCGAGGGCACCGCCAGCCGCCCCGAGGTGGGCGCGGCGCAGCGCGACATGCTCCTCGGCGTCTTCTCGCTTGCCGACATGACGGTGGCCGAGGTCATGACGCCCCGCATCGATATTGTCGGCGTCGACGTGAGCGATTCGCGGATCGAAGTCGTCCATGTGCTCAAGCGCTCGGAGCACGCCCGCCTGCTGGTCTCCGATGGCAATCCCGACGCCGTCTCCGGTGTGATCTACGCCAAGGACATGCTGGCGCACATGTCGGACGACGATGCGGAGGAGCCGTGGCAGTCGCTGATCCGGCCCGTGCCGTTCGTGCCCGAAGGCAAGACGCTGGACCGGCAGCTGCGGGACTTCCAGCGCGGGCCCGCGCACCTGGCCGTGGTGGTGGACGAGTTTGGCGGCACGGCTGGGATCGTGACGCTGGAAGACATCCTGGAGCAGATCGTTGGGGAAATCCAGGATGAATATGACACCGACGAGGTCCCGCCGATCGAGCGTGTCTCCGACGACCAGGTCCGCGTCCAGGGCGGTGTGGCGCTTGCGGAACTGGAGGCCGAGCTGCAGCACGACTTTGATCGTGAGGACGTGGCCACGGTGGGTGGACTGGTGCTGGCCGAGTTCGGCCGGGTGCCCCGGACCGGCGAAGCGATTCGGGTGAACGGTTACGAGCTGTTTGTCGAGCAGGTGTTCCGGCGCCGGGTCAAGCGCGTGAGCGTGCGCCGCGTGCAGGGCGAACCGCCCGCGGCGCCGGCTACATGATCTGGATTGCCGTGGTGCTCGGCCTGATGCTCACAGTGTTCGGCGCGACCGCTGGTGCTGCGCAGATGTCGGTGAGCAAGCGCCAGCTGGCGCAGACGCTTTCCAGCCGGCTGCGAGGGCGGGGACCCTCCCTCGACTGGCTGATGGAAGCGGACGATCGCCTGACCGTGGCCGCCTCCACCACGTCACTCGGTGTGATCCTGCTCGCGATGGCGCTGCCCGGGGTCATCGGCTCGACATTCCTGCTGTCACTGCTCGGTGTGGCGCTCATCGCCCTGCCGGTTGCCCTTGCCGCGGGATACCTGGTGCCGCGCTGGCTCACGGAGCCCCGATCGGAAGCGGTGCTCGCCGCGGTGATGCCCGTGTTTCGGCCCTGGTCCCGGCTGGTGGGCCTGGTGCTGCCGTCGCGGCAGCGGTCCCGCCACGGCGAGCTGGGCGCCATCTGGCGCGAGACGGCCGCTGCCGGCGTCGATGACAACGAACTGATGCTGATCGGCGGGGTGATGACCTTTGCCGAGCGGCAGGTGCGCGAGGTCATGACACCGCGCACCGAGATCGTTGCGGTTCCCGAGGATTCCGACCTCGACGACATGCGGCGTGTCTTCCTCGAGAGCGGCTACAGCCGCATCCCGGTTTATCGCCGTACGCTCGATGACATCGTCGGCATGCTCCACGCGTTTGATCTCTTCAAGCTGCGCTCGCACGCGCCGCTTCCCATCCGGCCGGTCACGATCGCGCCCGCCTCGCGGAACTGCGGTGACCTGCTGCTCGACATGCAGCGGGAGCGGCGTCACCTCGCGGTGATCATCGATGAATTTGGCGGCACCCAGGGCCTCGTCACCCTGGAAGACCTGCTCGAGGAATTGGTGGGCGAGATCTTTGACGAGCACGATGAGTCGGGCCCGGTAGCTGTCGTGCCGACCACCGGCCTGCTGGAGTCCGATGGGTCCGAATCAGTGGAGGCCATTGTCGAACGGTTTGGCGTCGAGCTGCCGCCGGGCCGGGCCACCACCTTCGGCGGCCGGATCACCGAGCTGGCCGGCCGCATCCCCAGCCCCGGCGAGCGCTTCATGCTCAGCGGCCTCGTGGTCGACGTGATTCAGGCCTCGCCGGCTCGCATAGAACGGATGCTTGTCCGGCTGGAAGGCGCGCCGGCGCAACGACTGGGAGGGGAAGCATGACCGACCAGGCCGAGCGTCTGGACGAGCTGAGGGACCTGCTTCGCGAACGAGCACTGCCTGAGGCCGTGGC
>DASSHL010000229.1:0-2214 GCA_035692845.1 Gemmatimonadales bacterium | reverse complement strand
ACCGGTGACAGTGGTAGGCGCAGGATTTGTCATCCTGAGCGAAGCGAAGGATCTGCTACGCCGTCCTTGAAGCCCTGCCAGAGCAGATCCCTCGCTTCGCTCGGGATGACACACCCCGCCGGCGGATCACCGACGACCACTATCCGTCTCGCCCCTCCCGCCCATCATGCCGACGTCATATCCGGCAGCTGCTCCAGTCGCTCGCCCGGCACCTGCTTCCGTTCCAGCGCCAGTTCCACGATCGTCGCCAGCATTTCGCCGAAGCTGTGGCCGGCCGCTTCCGCGCTCTCCATGAATGACACCCCTTCAGTGAGATCCGGGTTGGGATTGATCTCCAGCACGTAGGGATGGTTGTCCCTGGAGATCCTGATGTCGAGCCGGGCGTAGTCCCGGCAGCCCATCACCTGATAGGCGTGGATGCAGACCTCGCGCACCCGCTTCTCCAGCCGCTTGGTGAGCGGCGCCGGGCAATGCGTGCCCACCCGATGGAACACTTCGGCGAGCGGGTCCCACTTGGCGGCGTAGCTGATGATCGGCGGCTCGCCGGCGGGGAGTTCGGAGAAGTCGTATTCGAGTGGCGGCAGGACCTCGGGCGGGTCATTGCCCAGCACGCCCACGTGCAGCTCGCGTCCCTCGATGAATTCCTCCACCAGGATGGGCGGCTGGAACTCGGTGAACATGTGCTCCAGGCGCGCGAGGAGCTGCGGGCGATCGGTCACCACGGATGCTGCGTCCACGCCGGCACTGGCGTCCTCGCGCGCCGGCTTGACGATGAGCGGATACTTGAGCCCGTGCCGCACCGCCACCTTGGGTTTCCAGAGACTCAGGTAGCGCGGTGTCGGCACGTCGTGTGATTCGAGGATACGCTTGGTGAGGCCCTTGCGCCGGCACATGGAGAGTGCGAGCGGCGGCGCGCCGGTGCAGGGAATGCCATAGAGGTCGAGGAACGCGGGGATGGCGCTCTCGAGCTCGGCGTCGTCACGAAACGATTCGACCAGGTTGAAGACCACGTCGGGCGGGTTGCGGCGGACCACCCGTTCCAGCCGCTTGATGTCGTCCAGCAGGTTGACGGCGCGAACCCGGAAGCCCTCGTCGGTGAGCGCCTTCACGATGGCCTCGTATTCCTCGCTCACCGTGGGCACGACGATGTCGTACTCCGGCTCAAAGCCGAGGGTCGCCGGGTCCACGTGCTTGAGCTGGTCGTAGCCCTCTTCGCTCAGCGCGTTGTAGAGCACCGTTACATTGGCTCGCGGTGTGGCCACGGGCATTCTCCTGGGTGCCGGTTGGCAAGCGCCTGGTTCCGTATACTTTCCGAAGGTCTCCGGCCGGGATATCCATGGGAATATACCCCCAACCGAACCTCTGGCAGTGCGGTCCCTTTGCCCTGAAGCATGCGCTGGTGGTCCTGGGGATCCTGCGTGACGAGCGCGAGATCTCCCGGATCGCCGGGACGCACTGGTGGGCGGGCACCGACGAGATCCAGTTGGGGCGGGCAGCGCGCAAGTATGACTGTGACCTGCTGATGGTGCGACGGAATGACCCCGAGCGCGCGCGGAAGGCGCTCGTGGCCTACCTCCGCCGCGGCGTGCCGGTGCTCCTCTGCGTGGATGAGTGGAGCCACTGGCTCACGGCGGTCAAGGCGGAATCGGGCAAGTTCATCCTGCTCGACAGCCGGATGAAGCGGGTGGTGGAAATCGCCTCGTGGCCCCAGCTCCGCCGCATGTGGGTCTTCCACGAGGAGGACGAAGACGACGAGGACGTCTACCTCACCCGCTTCGACCTCCATCCGGTGGTGCCACGCTTCCGGCCCCGCACCCAGGCGCTGTTCTCGCTCGCGCGGGCGCGCACCCTCCAGCGCGAGAGCAACCGGCGGCTGGCCCAGCGGTGGGATGAATACGTGGAAGACCTGCTGGCCATCTGCCGGCCCCGGTCGCCCCGCGCCTCCAAGGTCTTTTCGCTGGGCGAGTTCATCCGCCGCCACGGCGCCATGATCCTGGAGACCGTGGACTACTGGCACGGGGCGGTGGAGCTCCAGGCGGCGCGCCAGATCCTCAACAACCTGCACTTTGTCGCGGACACCTATGGCCTGGTGATCCACGACGAGGACGAGAAGCGCGCCATCGCCGGGATCTCGACCCTGCTGACGCTCTGGGCTGCTGGCGAATTTGGCGCGACACCGGTGTACGGGCCGAGGGTGGTGCAGAAGAAGCGGCG
>DASSHL010000228.1:0-2658 GCA_035692845.1 Gemmatimonadales bacterium | reverse complement strand
CACCGGCGATCTCGCCGGCTTCGTCGCGGCCACCTTTGCGCGGGGCATTCCATTCGTTCAGGTGCCAACGACCCTCCTCGCGATGCTCGATGCCTCGATTGGCGGCAAGACCGGCGTGGATACGCCGCACGGCAAGAACCTCGTGGGTGCCTTCCATCCGCCGACCGCGGTCATCGCCGACCTGCTCACGCTCAGCACGCTCAGCGATCGCGAGTATCGCTGTGGCCTGGCGGAGGCGGTCAAGCACGGCCTCATCGCGGATGCGGGGCATTTCGAGTGGGTCGAGGCGCATGTGGATGCGCTGAACGAGCGGGCGCTCGACGCGCTCGACGCGCTGGTGCGCCGAAGCGTGGCGATCAAGGCGGAGGTGGTGGCGTCGGACGAACGGGAGTCAGGGCGGCGCGCGGTGCTGAACGCAGGCCACACGGTGGCGCACGCGATCGAGCGCGATGCAAACTATTCGATTCCGCATGGCGAAGCGGTGGCAATGGGGCTGGTGGCGGAATGCCGGGTGGGCGAGGAGATGGGGATTACCGAACGTGGCACGGCAGATCGTGTCAGCGAGCTGCTTTCACGGCTTCACCTGCCTGTCGCACCCGCAGTGCCCGTCGCGTCCCTCGTGTCATCAATGCGGCATGACAAGAAGGCGGTACGCGGCGCAATCCGGCTGGCGCTGCCGGTGCGCGTTGGAGAGGCGTATCGGGATGGTGAGGAGTGGACGGTGGGGTGGACGTAGGGGCCCGGCTTGCCGGGCCTGGCAAGCCGGGCCCCTACCTACGCACTCAACGCCGAGCCGCCATCCAGCATCCGCACATCCGGTGACGCACGGAGCTTCTCGAACGCGCGCTCGCGAATCTGGCGGATGCGCTCGCGGGTGACTCCCAGGAGCTCGCCGATCTTCTCGAGCGTGAGCGCCTCGCTGCCTTCTTCCAGGCCATAGTAGAGCGAGAGGATCTTGCGCTCGCGGGGCGTCAAGTGCTGCTGAAAGAGGCGCTGGATGAATTCCCGGCGGAGCTTGCCGTCGGTGCGTTCCTCGATGTCGTTCACCCCGGTGCCAGCCACCCGTTCGCCGAAGGTCGTGCCCACCTTTTCCTGCCGCTCAACCGGCGCATCGAGGGAGACCTCGATGGTGCTGATGCGGCGGGCGGAGCGGATGTTGTCGACGGTGTCATTGAGGACGAGGGCGAGTTCACGATCGGTGGCGGTGCGTCCCAGCTCCTGCTGCAGCATGCTCTCGATGCGGGACATCTTGATCAGCGCGGCGTTCTGGTTGAGCGGGATGCGGACGGTGCGGGTCTGCTCGGCGAGGGCCTTGAGCACTGCCTGACGGACCCACCAGACAGCGTACGAAATGAACTTGACGCCATGCTCGGGGTCGAACTTCCGCACTGCCTTGAGCAGTCCCTCATTCCCGATGGCGACCAGTTCCGACAGCTCGAGCCCGTGTCCCTGATAGCGCTTCACGTACGAGATGACGAAGCGCAGGTTGGCCGTGACCAGTCGCTCCGCGGCCACTTCGTCGCCGGCCAGGGCCCGGCGCGCCAGCCGCCGCTCCTCCTCGACGTCCGTGACCATGGGCAGTTTCTGGATGTCGTGGAGGTACTGGTCAAAGGAACCGATGGCGACGGACGGCCGAATAGCCGGACGGGCCTTCCCGGAACGAAGACGCGGCATGGACACCCCGATGGCGACGGAACTACGCAGGCTACTGTGGGTTACGCGCGGTGGACACCGCGTTGTGCGGACAGGCCAATATGGGACGAAAGTCGTGATCTGTCAACAAAATACAGTTTTCCACATCACAAAATGAGACGCCAAAAGAGGTTGGCGGGGTTGTAGACAATCCACACGGAAGGCGGGAGGGCGGGAAGGCGGGAGGGCGGGAAGACGGGAGGGCGGGAAGACGGGAAGGCGGGAACGCGGGAACGCGGGAAGACGGGAAAACGGGAGGATCTGGAGGGAATGAGCACTTCCCGTCTTCCCGTCTTCCCGTCTTCCCGCCTTCTTTACGGCATGCACCTCTTCGAGCCCAACGCCACGGCGCTGCTCCTCCTCACGGCGGGCGGCCTGCTGGCTGTGAGCGTGATCTTCAGCCGAGCCTCGGCGCGCTTCAGCATGCCGGTGGTGCTGATCTTCCTCATCATCGGCATCATCGCCGGCGCACCCCACCTCGGCGGGATCACCTTCACCAACGTGCCCTTCGCGTTCCGGCTCGGCACCACCGCGCTGGTGCTGATCCTGTTCGACGGCGGGCTCAACACGCCGATGAGCGCGCTGCGACTCACCTGGAGGCCGGCCAGCATCCTCGCCACCTTCGGTGTGGCGGGCACCTGCGGCGTGCTCGCCTTCGTGGCCCATCTCGTCGGCTTCAGCTGGCCGGAGGCGCTGCTGCTCGCCGCCATCGTGAGCAGCACCGATGCCGCCATGGTCTTCTCGGTGCTGCGCGGCAGTGGCCTGCACCTCAAGCGGCGAGTGGGTGCCACGCTCGAGGTCGAGTCGGGCATCAACGACCCGATGGCGTTCATGCTGACGCTCGCCTTCACGCAGAACCTGCTCGCCACCGGCTCGCTCGATCCCTGGCTCGCGCCACTCGACATCCTCCTGCAGATCGCGGTCGGGCTCGTGTCCGGCGTGCTGATCGGCATCGGCGGCCGCCGG
>DASSHL010000227.1:0-3841 GCA_035692845.1 Gemmatimonadales bacterium | reverse complement strand
CAGTTCAGCACCCGCTACTTCCACGCCTACGAGCCGATCGACACGGTCAAGGCCGCCGGTGCCAACGTGATCAACGTGCACCACGCGACCGACATCAACCCGTTCATCAACTATCCGTTCCTGCGCCCGGCGGCCATGAAGACTTACATCGACTCGGCGCACGCTGCGGGTATGCGGGTCAAGATCTATTACACGGTGCGGGAGCTCACGAACCGCGCGCCGGAGCTCTGGACGCTCAGGAGCCTGGGCACCGACGTGCTGGCCGGAGGCCCCGGCGGCGGGCACTCCTGGCTGCAAGAGCATGTGGTCGAGAATTACATCCCCGGGTGGGTCGTGCCGGAGCGGCGCGATGTGGCGCTCGTCACGAGCGGCATCTCACGCTGGCACAACCATTACATCGAGGGCCTCGACTGGCTGGCGAAGCACGTCGGGATTGATGGCCTCTACCTGGACGACGTGGCCTTCGACCGGATCACCATGCAGCGCATCCGGCGCGTGCTGGAACGGAACCGCCCCGCCCCGCTCATCGACCTGCACTCGGCCAACCAGTACAACCCGAACGACGGCTTTGCCAGCAGCGCCAATCTGTACCTCGAGCACTTTCCATACATCGACCGCCTCTGGTTCGGCGAATATTTCGACTACGACTCGCCGCCCGACTACTGGCTGGTGGAGATGTCCGGCATTCCCTTCGGCCTCATGGGCGAGATGCTGCAGGACGGCGGGAATCCCTGGCGCGGGATGCTCTTCGGCATGACGGCGCGACTGCCCTGGGCGGGCGATCCCCGGGCACTCTGGCACGCGTGGGATGATTTCGGGATTGCACAGAGCCGGATGTACGGCTGGTGGATGGAGGACCCGCCCGTGACAACCGGCCACCGTGATGTGCTGGCGACTGCCTACGTGAAGGACGGCAGGGCGCTGATTGCGGTCGCCAGCTGGGCGAAGGACACGGTTCCGGTCACGCTCACCCTCGACTGGTCGCGACTTGGCGTTCCGAAATCCGGCGCCACCCTCGTGGCGCATCCGATCGAGAAATTCCAGGCTGCGGCGTCGTTTGCGCCAGGCGAGGCGATCCCGGTGGCGCCGGGCAAGGGGTGGTTGTTGGAGCTGGCGCGATGAAGGCCAGGAGCCGAAGTCTCATCTCAGCTGCTCCCGCTGCCGCGAGGTGGCGGCAATCGCATCCCCGATCGAGGTGACCACGCGGAGCTCGTTCAGCGTCCGCTCGGGGCTGTTGAGCAGCACCAGCAGCCGGCCGTCCGACGCAATGTCATGGTTCCACGCAAACGTGGAGAGAAACGGGCCCTCGGCAAACAGCGTAGCGCGTCCGGCGTGGAACCCGCCCGAGGTTGAGATGGGCACGCGATAGTACCGGCCGGCATAGCGGTAGATCAGCCCGGTCCCATCGGGCGTCCAGACTGGCATGTTCCCCTGGTCCGTCACCTGGTAAATGGCGCCGGTCGGTGGCACCGGTGACACCGCCACCGATCCATCCACACCACTCCAGGCAACCCACCGTCCATCCCGCGAAAAGCTCGATGAGTAGCCACGGGCCGGCACCGGAATCCGGGTGGTATCGGCGCCAAGAGAGCGCAGAAAGATGGCGCCCGTGATCCAGTCGTTGAACACCATCTGCGAGCCATCCGGGGCGACGCTGAGGTATGAAGCACCGGGAAGCTGGATGTCCTTGAACTGCCCAGTGGCGAGCGATTGAATCCGCACCCCATGGTTGATGAACCGCACCGGATCCCACAGCCCGATCATCAGCTCGCGTCCGTTGGGGAGCCATGAGGCGGGATACGTGCGGTAATTGCCCGGCACCTCCACGGTCCGCCGCACTCCGGTGGCGAGATTCATGAGCAGGACTTCCCAGCCACCGATGGGACTGCGAACCTGCACCGCGAGCATGGTGCCGTCCGGCGAGAGCCGCGGCTGGGTGTACGCATCACGAGGGAATGGCAGTGTATCCCTGCGGCCGTCGGCTCCGACGAACGCAATGTTGACATACAGCTGGTTATTGCCAGGAGCGTAGACCAGGGTACCGTCCGACCCCACCGCGTATTCGGCATAACCGAATCCGGCCTCGATCCGCATGCCGGAGAGCACCGGTACCGGCTCGCCCGTGCTGCGTCGTCGCGCCGCATCGAACGGCATGGCCATGAGGAGGCCATCACCCGCGCCATACAGGAGATGGCCGGAAGAAAGCCATTGCGGGCTGCTGCCGAACAGCAGGTCTTCCTTGGTGACCGAGTCAAGCGGGAGGACGCCGCGCCGCGTAATGGCGAGCTGCTCGCTGGTCTTCAGCGAAAGCAGGGCCAGCTGTCCCGAGCCGAATTGACCGGCAATCCAGTCGGGGCTTGGAAGCGCTGCGGGCGTGCCGAACTGCACGCCGAGCCGCACGGTCGAGTCAGCGCCGGTGCCGGCAGCCGAAATCCAGTGCAGGTCAAAACCCTCATTCTGCAGTACCATGATCCGGTCGGGCGAAGTCCATAGGGCGCCGGTGACCCGGTTAACCGACGCAAGCGTCATGGGCGCCCCGCCGGTGACCGGTATTTTCCGCAGCACGCCGCCCGTGAAGTAGCCGATCCACTGCCCGTCAGGTGAAAAGAACGGGTGATAGGCGCCCTCGGTCCCGGCGAGCACTGTCACCGTGCCCAGCGCCATGTCGCGCACCGCGAGCACGCTCTCTGATCCGCCGCTCGTGACGTAGGCGAGTCGGTCTCCTGCGGGCGAGAGCGCGATAGTCGAGTGGGGCCCCGCCGTCGAGCTTCCGCCGGGGAGCGCAACAGGAATGGAGTCAGGAAGCACCACGCTCCAGCGGCGAAGCGCAGGCTGCGCCGGCTGGCGCAGCTTGGCGGCCAGCCCGAGGCTCAGGAGGCCACCGGCCAGGATGCCGCCGGCCAGCCAGCCCAGCTGATGCCGCATCATTCTGGCTTTCGGCTTCGGGTGCCGGGCGCCCTGCTCGTCACGCAGTGCGGTCACGAACTCGGCGCCACTGCTGAACCGGTCGGCTGGCAGCGGCGAGAGGGCGCGATGGATGGCCGAGGAGACTGCCTCCCCCACCGCCGGGCGAACCACTTCGAGCGGTTGCGACTTGCCGATCAACACCGCGGCGACGACCGCCTGGACCGAGGATCCGCTGAAGGGCGGCGCTCCCGCCAGGGATTCGTACGCAACACAGGCGAGGGAGTAGAGATCGCTGCGCGCGTCCAGCGCCCGCTCGCCTGACATCTGCTCCGGGCTCATATAGCTCGGCGTGCCGATCGACAGGCCGGTCTGGGTCAGGCGGCGCGAGCCTGCGTTGCTCACGGCGAGCGCGATGCCGAAGTCGGACAGCATCGGCTGGCCGTCGTGGAGCAGGATGTTCTCCGGCTTGATGTCGCGGTGGAGCACTCCCTGTCGGTGAGCGTAATCGAGTGCGCCGGCCAGCGCTGTCACCATCGAGACCGCTTCGGGCACCGGGAGCTCACGTTGCTCGCGCAACCGGTCGCGAAGCGAACCGCCTTGCACCAGCGGCATCACATAGTAGAGCAGGTCGTCGGCCGCGCCGGAGTCGTAAAGCGGCAGGATATGAGGATGCTGGAGCCGGGCGGTGACCTGGATTTCCTGGAGGAACCTGCTGGAGCCGAGCATGGCCGAGAGCTCGGGGCGCAACACCTTCACGGCCACTCGACGGCCGTGCCGAACATCCGTGGCGTCGTAGACTGTCGCCATGCCACCCTCGCCAAGCCGCTGGCCGATATCATAGCGGCCACTCAGCGCGGTGCGGAGCCGGTCCTCAATGCCGAAGTCAGGGGTATCGTCAGGCATCGTCCACCTTCATGGCTGGTCTTGCGTCGCA
>DASSHL010000226.1:0-7061 GCA_035692845.1 Gemmatimonadales bacterium | reverse complement strand
GTCGCACTGGGGGTGGCACGAGAGGCGATCGAGCCACGCTACGATGCCAACGGCGGCGCGCGACCCTGGACCATGTGCCACCAGGCCTACCTGCAGCTGCTGGCTGATGCCTCACCCCGGGCGCTTGACATCTGCGCCGCGGATGAGCTGCAGCGTTGCGGTGATCTCGCCGCCACGGTGCGCCGGCTCGGCGCCGAGTATGTGCACGCCGCCAACCGGGCGACGTCCGAAGAGACCATGTGGTGGTATCGCACCTTGATCGAACAGTTTGCGGCGCGCGACGACTGGCCCTCGCGCGCCCTCCTCGACGAACTGCGCCACGCAAGCGCCGGCTTGCTGCGGTGCCTGCGTTCCCCTGGAGATGTCGCATGACGTTCCGTTCGCTCACGCTCACGGTGATTGTCGCGGCTGGCGCCGCGGGCTGCCTGCCACCCCCGCCGCCTGGAATCCAGCCGCTGCGATTCCTGTCCATCAACGATGTCTATGTGCTGGACACCCTGAGCGACGGCAGCGGCGGGCTGGCGCGAGTGGCCACGGTGCGCGACCGGCTCGCCGCCGAAGGGCCGGTGCTGTTCGTGCTGGCCGGGGACCTGCTGTCGCCGAGCCTGCTCAGCAAGTACTACCGTGGCCGGCAAATGGTGGAAGCACTGAATGCCGCCAAGCTCGACTACGCCACGTTCGGCAACCATGAATTCGAGCTGGATCGGGACACGCTGGTAGCCCGGATCGGCGAGTCAAAATTCCGCTGGATCTCGGCCAACTGTACTGAAGCGCGCGGCAACCCGTTCCCGGGTGTCAGTGCCTGGGATACGGTGCGCATGCGGAACACGCTGGTCGGCATCTTCGGACTCACCATCCAGGAAGATTATCGCTCGTACGTGCGGTGCACCGATCCCGACAGCGCGGCCCACATGGCGGTTGATACGCTGAAGAAACTGGGCGCGCAGTTCATCGTGGCACTCACTCACCAGACGCTGGCGGCCGACGAAGCGCTGCTGCGCCAGGAGGCCTCGCTCGACCTGGTGCTCGGCGGTCACGAACACGAACGACATGATGTGGTGGTCCAGGGCCGCCACGTGCTGAAGGCGGACGCCAATTCGCGAAGTGCACAGTTCGTGACGGTCTGGGGGTTGCCCGGTTCATGGCGCCAGGCGCCGACGCTGGTCGAGATGGATGGGAGGATTCCGCTCGACAGCAGCGTGCAGGTGGTGACGGAGCAGTGGAACGCACGGCTGGGGCGCCGCCTGGGGCCTGCAACGGTGGTCGGAACGGTCACGGCGCCAATCGACGCGCGCGACGGGGTATCACGAACCCAGGAGAGCGCGATCGGCGACCTGGTGACCGATGCCATGCGCTGGGGCACGAAGGCTGATGTCGCACTGCTGAATGCCGGGACCCTGCGGCTGGATGACGTGATCCCGACGGGTCCGCTCAGCAACTACACCCTCGAATCTCTCTTTCTCTTTGCCGATGACGCGCGCACCGTGACGTTTCCACTGACGGGAGCCCGGCTCCGTGCGCTGCTGGAACATGGGGTCGAGAGCGTGGGGAGCGGGGCGTTCCTGCAGGTCTCCGGTGTTCGTTTCGCGTACGACTCGAGCGCCGCGGCGGGGCAGCGCATCCGGGGCGCCCTCACGCGGCCCGATGGCGGCACCATCGCGCCGGGTGACACGCTGACCGTGGCCTTTGACGTGTATCCGGCCTGTGAGGGGGGCGATGGCTACCACGTGCCCGAGGCGGCGGAGGCGTGCCGCACCTGGCAGGTGGCGCCGCGCGGTGCGGACCTGGTGCAGCGCTATGTCCGGGATTCCCTGGGCGGGCAGATCAAGGTGCCCGAGGCGGGCCGGATTACCCGGGCTGGTTCCTGAAAAACACAATTCCCGGCGGGCGAAATGCCCGTCCGGGAAAGGCTAGCCTTAGCCGATTTTCATCACCCAGGCAGCAAGGCTGGAAATCCCTGGGGCCCCGAAGGGCTATGTCATTGTCGGTAAGCATAATCAGCGCAGCGGCTTGACGCAAGCCCTCGGCTCGCCCGGGGGCATGTATTTCGCTATCTTCCCGTCCATGGGCCTTCCCCAGCCTTCCCCGCTCACCGCAATCCCCAGTGCGTTCGCCGCCGCCTGCCGCATGTCGCGGACCGAAGGCGAGCTGTTCGAACGCTGCCGGGGTGTGCTGACGCGCCGATTTGAGAGCGAAGAAATCTGGCTTGAGGTGACCCACCCGGATGGGCGGCTGGAGCGCATCGGACCCGCCGCCGGCGCTGAGGAAGCGGTGGAAGTGGCCCGGCTGGCGAGCGGATCCACCGAGGTGGCCATCCGCACCGACCGCGCTGGTGTCGACGAGCTGCGGGCTATTGCCATGCCGCTGGCGCTCGGCCTCAGCGTGGTGCTGGAGCTGCGCGCCATCCTGGTGGACCGGCAGAATGCGCTGGACGATGCAGCATTCCAGCTCCAGGCGCTGCGTCAGGTGGCCCGACTGCTCTCCTCCGTGCACTCCGCCGAAGAAACCCAGCAGCTCATCCTCGACTTCATGGCGGAAGTCTTCTTTGCCTGGTGGGCCTGCCTCTTCCGCCCGGAGGGCGAGCACTACGTGCCGACCGTCTTCCGGGCCCGCAACGAGCGGGCGCAGTGCGAGAGCATCCCGCGCGAGGCGCTGGACGACGCCCTGCCCGCCGGCAGCGCCTCGGTGAGCGTGGGCGACGTCGCACTGGCGCGGCTGGTGGGCAACGAAGCGAAGCTGGTGGTGCCGCTCGACGCCGGCGCCGAGCGGATGGCGGTGCTGGTGCTGGGCCCGCGCATCAGCGACAAGGAGTACGCCACGCCGGAGCTCGAACTCGCGAGCACGCTCTCCTTTGCCGCGGCCATCGCGCTCAAGAACGCCGAGCTGGTGGAGCAGCTGCAGAGCGCGGCCAGCACCGACGAGCTGACGGGTGTCTGCAACCGGCGCGCGCTCGAGGAACGGCTTGCCGCCGAAATCTCGCGGAGCCTTCGCCACCAGCTGCACACCAGCGTCCTGCTGCTCGATCTCGACCGCTTCAAGGTCATCAACGACACCCTGGGCCATGCTGCCGGCGACCGGCTGCTCAAGCTCATCGCCGACATCCTCAAGCAACAGGGCCGGGCGCTCGACGTGGTGGGGCGGCTGGGCGGAGACGAGTTCCTGGTGATCCTCCCGATGACGTCACCGGCGGAAGCCCGCATCTTCATTGGCCGCGTGGCCCGCAGTCTCCGCGAGCTGCACGAGCTGCATCCCGAGTTCGGCACCTGCACCGTGAGCATCGGCATCGCCGAATCGCCCCGGCACGGCACCACCGTGAGCAGCATCCTCGCCGCCGCTGACAAGGCGCTCTACAAGGCCAAGCGCGGCGGCCGGGATGCGGTCGAGGTGGCGGACGACTGAGCTGATCATGGACCTCGAATTCGTTCTGCTGGGCGATGCCCTCTGGCTGGATTTTGTGAACACTGCGCGCGAGCCTGGTGCCCGCCCCGACACGATCCCCGACCTCGCGGCCTACCATCGCTGGACCAAGGCGTGCCGGCTTCCCTCCGATGCCGACGCGCTCGAGTTCTCGACCATCCGCCGGGTGCGCGCCCGTCTCGTGCTCCTGGCGGAGGCGCTGGCAGAAGGCACGCCAATTCCCTCCCGTGTCATCGCCACGATCAACCAGCTGCTGCACCGCAGTGAAGGCCACGAACAGCTGGTGCGGGAGTCGGGCAAGTGGCAGGTGCGGTTCCTGCCGGCGCAGGCACCGCTGGCGCTCGTGGCGGTCGCGCGCTCAGCTGCGGCCACGCTGGCGGAGACCGAAGTGGTGATCCGCAGTTGCGCCAATGAGGCATGCCGCCTGCTCTTCCAGGACCGCACGGCCTTTCATGACCGCTTCTGGTGCTCGCCCTGGCGCTCGTGCAGCGAAATCCCGGTCGAGCGCCGGCGGAGTGCGCTGCGTTGAGCGTGCCGGCGGGCGGGCTGGTCACTGATCCGGCAGGCTTCTTCCAGCGCGTGGACGCGACCCTCGGCGAGCGCTACCGGCCCGAGATGATCGTGGCTGCGTCGCGCGAGCGGGTCCTCTTCCGGGCGGAAGACCTCCTGCTCAAGCGGCGGGTGAGCCTCCGGATCAACTTCTTTTCTGATCGCGGCATCCGCGCCTGGTTCATGCGCGAAGCCGAGGCGCTGGCCCAGCTCAACCATCCTGCCATCCGCGGGATCTATGACGCGGGCGTGACCGGCGACATCGCCTATCGCGTCGGCACGTGGATCGAGGGCGAGGGGCTGAACGAAGCGCTTCGGCGGGGGCCGCGTCCCATTCCGATCGTGCACACACTCGCGCGCGATCTCCTGAGCGCGCTGGAACACGCCCACGCGAATGGCATCATCCTCCGCCGCCTCGTACCCGCGTCGCTCCTGATCACCAATTCGGGCCACGTCACCCTGACCGACGCCCGCTTCGCCAGCTGGACCCTGCCGGCGGTGCCCGCGGACGTGACGCCCACCGGCCTCGAGTTCATGGCACCCGAAGTCCGTGATGGCCAGGTGGGAGAGCCAGCCAGTGACGTCTTTGCGGCGGGCGCGTTGCTTTACTACGCGCTCACCGGCATCGAGCCGCCGCTCGACCCGACACGGGTGCGGCCACCGAGGGAGCTCAGGCCCATGACACCGGTCGCCATGGAGCGGGTGGTGATGCGTGCGCTGCGGCCCGCGCCCGACGATCGCTACCTCAACGCGGTGGAGATGCTGGAAGATTTTGCCAGCGACGCAGGATCCTTCGAGATGCCGGCGGCCGCGGCGCCGCGCCCCGCGAGTGATCACGAGGATCGCGCGCGCTTCGAGCAGCGGCTCCGCCGCGCGCTGGGCGACGACTACGAGCTGCTCTCGCTGCTTGGCACCGGTGGCTTCGGCAGTGTGTACCGGGTGCGCGACCTGCACCTGGAGCGCGAAGTGGCGCTCAAGGTGCTGCATCCCCTGCTCACGCGGGATCCCGAAGTGGTGGAGCGCTTCCGCCGTGAAGCACAGCTCGCAGCCCGGCTCAACCACATGAACATCGTGGACATCTATGACATTGGCGGACGGTCGGGGCTGATCTGGTACACGATGGAGCTGATCGAGGGGCCAAGCCTTGCCCAGCTGGTGGAGCGGAACGGCCCGCTGCCGATTGCGCGGGTGCTGCGCTTGCTGCGCGAGGCGCTCTCGGCGCTGGCGCACGCGCACGGGCTGGGGCTGGTGCACCGTGATCTCAAGCCGGAGAACATGCTGATCGAGCGGGATGGCGCGCTCCGGATCACCGACTTCGGCCTGGCCATTGCGCTGCGCGGCATGGGCAAGTTCGGCGGCGCCACCAGCCAGAGCGGCACGCCGCAGTATGCCAGCCCCGAACAGCTGCTGGGCGAGCGGGTGGACCAGCGCAGCGACTTGTACAGTCTTGCCGCCGTGGCGTGCTTCGCCCTGCTGGGCGTGACCCCGTTCCCCGGGCACACGCCGGAGCAGGTGCTCGCGCGGCAGACGACGCGCCAGCTGCCGACACTGCACGAGACTCGCTCGGACGTGAGCGAGGAGCTGGAGCGGGTGCTCTATCGCGCACTCGACCCGGAAGTGGACCAGCGCTACCCCTCGGCGGCGGAGTTCCTGCAGGCGCTCAACCGTGCCACGGCGGGCGAGGCGCCGGCCCGCGCCGACTGGGCCCGGACTGCCGCCCGGTGGCTCGGGCTGCCCCCGTCAGGGGATTAGCCTCTTGACGGATTTGACATAACATGCAAATTGTATCCCGGCTTGACCCGGTCCCCACGGCGTGCCTCCTGGAAGACACTTCCGCTCTTCGGAACCGCTCCATCTCGGGTCACACAGTGACTCATCACGCGGGACTCGCCCGCGCCCATGAGCAACCGCTCCCCTGCGTGGCACCCGCCCGCAGCATGGGCGGTGCGGCAACCAACACGGAGTAGAGTAGCATGGCTCGCACGACCGGCACGGTGAAGTGGTTCAATGACGCGAAGGGCTTCGGCTTCATCACGCCCGAGAACGGGGACAAGGATTGCTTTGTCCATCACACCGCCATCAAGATGGACGGCTTCCGGACGCTCGCCGAAGGCGAGCGGGTGGAGTTCGACATCGTGCAGGGTGCGAAGGGCCCCGCAGCGGAAAACGTCACCAAGCCTTCCTGACGCTGGGTGACACCACACGGGAAAGGGCGGCCTCGCGGCCGCCCTTTCTTGTTGCGGGTGCAACGACGCCCACCGCTACTTGTGGCGGTAGGTCACCCGCCCGCGGGTCAGGTCGTATGGCGAGAGCACCACGCTCACGCGGTCGCCCTCGAGCACGCGGATCTTGAACTTGCTCATCTTCCCCGCCGCGTACGCAAGGATGGTGTGGCCATTGTCGAGCTGGACCCGGTAATTGCGGTCCGGCAGGACTTCGGTCACGACGCCTTCCATCTCGATACCTTCTTCCTTCGCCATTCGATCACTCCCACAGGGTCAGAAACACATGGCCCGCACCCGCCGCGAGCCCCGGAACTCGCACAACAGTCGCACCATTCACGCCACAAGGCAACGGATCAGGCCGCGGCCCGCAGCGACTCCCTCAGCTCTTCCATCCGGTCTTCCACCCGGGCCACGAGGTCGGCGAGATCGCCGGCATCGAAGGTAAAGCGCACTCCCGCGGCGCGATACAGCTCCGGCAACGGCCGGGTGGCGCCGAGGGCGAGCCCGGTCCGATAGTGCCGCACCGCCGACTCGCGGTCGGCCAGCGCGTTGCGCCAGACCTGCAGCGCCCCGATCTGGGCGATGCCGTATTCGATGTAGTAGAACGGGTAGAGGAAAATGTGCAGCTGGCGATACCAGCGCGCCACCCGCGCCGCCTCGAGCCCGCTCCAGTCCACCCCGCGCTCAAATCGCTCGCGGATGGAGAGCCAGGCACGGTCGCGCGCCGCTGCGTCCTGGCCCTGACCACTGGTGTAGATCCACGTCTGGAAGGCATCCACCGACGCCACATGCGCCAGCGTGATGAGCACATCTTCCAGGTGCTCCAGCTCAGCGCTCTCCGCACCCAGGTCGTCATAGAAACCGGCTGGC
>DASSHL010000225.1:0-3195 GCA_035692845.1 Gemmatimonadales bacterium | reverse complement strand
TGCGCTGGGTGCCGATCAGGTCGATCAGTGCCGGCGGCGCAACCTTGGCCTGGGGATAGGTGGAGAGCAGATCACGCAGGTAGATGACGGCGGAATCCCACGCCTTCATGCGCAGGTAATACTGGGCTGCCTTGTATTCCTTGAGGGCGAAATCGTCGTTCAGCGCGGCAATGCGCGTCTTGGCGCGCGCGGCCGCGTCCGTGCCCGGGTACCGGTTGAGGACTTCTTCGTAGGTGCTGAGGGCCGAGCTGCCATAGGTGGGATCGAGCTCGGGACGGCGCCACAAGTCGGCATAGGCATCGCCTACCCGCACTAGCGCGTCGGCGGCGAGTGGGTGGGTCGGCGTCTCATCGCTGACACGCCGGAACTCGCGCGCGGCCTCGAGGCGGCGGCCGGCCGCGAAATTGGCCTCGCCCAGCAGGAAATGCCCTTCCACCCGTCGGGGATCGTTGCCCGGCGACTCGAGGTTGAAGCGCTCCACCCGCTCGATGGTTTTGCTCCAGTCGCCCTGCCGAAACGCCGTGTGCGCGTTGGCCCAGAGCGAATCCAGCTGGGCTGGGCTCAGCGATTCGGCACCGCTCACCGGCGCGACCACCGCACCGCGGCTCGTGGCGGAGCCACAGGCGCTGGTCAGCAGAAGCCAGGGCAGGAACCGGCGTACTGTCATTGCACATCCATTCGCGTGGTCTCTCCTGCCGAATCGGCAGGAGAGAGAGTTGCCAGTCGCTTGCGGGCGAGTTGGCTCAGTGAGTCATCAGGCGCGCCCGTCGCGATCGCGCGTTGCCAGGCGATCGCCGCGGCGATCGGGTCACCTTGCTTCACCCTGGCATCACCCAGCCCCAGCAGGGCACGGCGTCCAGTCCATCCGGCTGGGTCACCGCGCGAGGCTCGTGCGAACCAGCGATCGGCCGAGATGACCTGGCTGGAATCGAGTGCAGCGAGCCCGAGGTGCAAGGCGCACGTAGCATACCCCGTTCCAGCTGAATCCCGCATTCCAGCGTCGCTCGAGCGTCGCATGACTGCCCGATAGGCATACGCCGCTTCAGCGCACTGGGTGCCGCTCGTGAGCGCGCCGTACTGCAGCAGCAGCGAGTCGAAGGTTCCCGCATCAGGAGCCCCCGCAAGGGCCAACGGAAGCATTCGCGCACGTGACGCCGGCTTGAGCGTACCGCCCTGCACCAGCGCATAGGCATAGGCCGTGACCGGCCACTCCGGTGCGACCCGCTCCAGTCCCGCCACCGCCGTTGCCAGCGCGCTCATGGCCTTGGAACGGAGCGCCTGGCGGGCCACCTCGGCGAGGCCATCACTGGCTTCGGCATGCCGCGATGGATCCGCCGAGGCCAAGGCCAGGAATGCATTGGCAGCCGAGTCGAGCTGGCCGGCACGCAGCGCGGTTGCGCCAGTCTTGGCCCAGAGGCGTGCGTTCTCATGCGACGCGGCCAGTCCGGCGTAGACGGGCAACGCATCGGCGTATCGGCCGTTCAGGTAGAGCTCGTCGGCGTTCCGCTCCTGTCCGCTTCCCGAACAGGCGAGGCAGGTCCCAAGGAGCAGCAACGCCAGCCGCGGCTTCACGTGGGCCGGCCGACCATATGCAGGTAGGCCTGCACTCGTGGGTTGTCGGGCCTCCGTGCGAGCAGGTGCTCCCACACCTCGCGCGCGCCCTCGGCGTCGCCCGAGAGATAACGCGCAAGGCCGAGCGCGGCACCGGCATCGAGGAAGGCAGGACGCGCCGTTACGACCTGCTCCAGCTCGTCACGCGCCTCGAGCGCCCGCCCTGCCTCGAGCAGCACGCGGGCCAGCCGGTAGCGAAGGTCATGGAAGGTGGGGCCCAGCTCCAGCGCCCGCCGATACTGCTCGGCCGCAACCTCCAGTGCGCCAACTTCGGCGTACGCATGGGCCAGCTCCGCGTGACGGTTGGCGAGCTGCGCTGCCACTGGGGCCGCGAAACCCTTCACATTGCCGGTGTCGGCCAGCGCCGCGCGCCGGAAGCAGTCTTCCGCTTCCGCGGAGCGGCCGAGCTGATTGAGCAGCAGGCCGCGATGAATCAGCGCTTCGAGATAGCGCGGGTTGAGGTCGAGCGCGCGATCGAACTGCTCCAGCGCCCGCTCGGTGTGTCCCAGCAGTGACAGCGAGACGCCGAGCAGGTGATGAGCATCGGCAAAGGCGTTGCCCTGGGCCGTGATTTCCTCGAGCAGGTGCACGGCACCGTGGTAGTCCTGCAGCACGAACCGCTCGCGGGCGCGGAGCATGAGCTGGTCGGTGCTGGGCTGCATGGCTTCTCGAATGGTCACCTCATGCCTCCATCTGCGCACTACGACGGCCAACGCCGGTGTAGCGGATGCCTGCCTGCTCGACGCGCGCCGGGTCGTAGAGATTCCGGCCGTCCACGATGGCTGGGCGGCGCATCTCCAAGGCAATACGGCTGAAATCAGGCGTGCGATACACCAGCCACTCGGTCATGACCGCGAGTACGTCGGCGCCGGCGACCACCGCGTATGGGTCGTCGGCCAGCGTCACGCGGTTGCCGTAGCGTTCCCGGACCGCGGGCATCGCCTTCGGATCGTGGGCGCGAACGTGAGCGCCGGATTCCAGCAGGCAGTCGAGCAGGGCGATCGCCGGACTCTCGCGGACATCATCAGTCTCCGCCTTGAAGGCGAGGCCCCAGATGGCAACGGTGCGCCCCTCCAGCCCACCCGCGGCACTCCGGACCTTTTCCACGATACTGGCGCGCTGGCGCCGGTTGACCTGTTCCACGGCCTTGAGCAGGTCCGCCTCCACGCCAAGCCGCTCAGCGGTGTGGATCAGCGCCTGCAGATCCTTGGGAAAGCACGAGCCGCCGTAACCCGGACCGGGATAGAGATAGGCGCGGCCGATGCGCCGGTCCGACCCGATCCCGTTGCGGACCATGGCGACATCGGCGCCCACCGCTTCGCAGAGCGTGGCAACCTGGTTGATGAATGACACGCGGGTGGCGAGCATGGCGTTGGCGGCGTACTTGGTGAGCTCCGCCGAGGCGGGGTCCATGAAAAGGATGCGGTCACCGCCGCGCCGGGTGTACGGCCCGTAGAGTTCGGCCATCAACGCGCGTACAGCCGAACTCTCTGTCCCGACCACCACACGATCGGGATGCATGAAGTCGTCCACCGCCGCGCCTTCCTTCAGGAACTCCGGATTGGCCGCGACCTCGAACGGGAC
>DASSHL010000224.1:0-3260 GCA_035692845.1 Gemmatimonadales bacterium | reverse complement strand
CGTCCGCAGGACGCGACGAAGCAACCTTGCAGCCCTACCGCGATCTCACGGGCGGAGTTCCGCCGGGGGCTCCGATGTCGGGCTGCAAGGTTGCTTCGTCGCACGCTCCGCGTGCTCCTCGCAATGACACGCCGAGGTTAGCTTCGCGTCCTACGCCCTACGCCCTACGCCCTACGCCCCACGCCCCACGCCCCACGCCCCACGCCCATCTGCGCGTCCTGCTCGCCCTGTTACAGGACCCCCCCAATCCATTCGCCCACGAAATACCCCACCACTGCGACACCCAGGCCCACGATGAACATGTCCATGCCACTTCGGATGACACTCCGGCCGGTGAACATGCTACGCGCGGCACCCACGCCAAAGTGCGACAGCATTGCGATGATGAAGGCAATCCAGATCGGTGCCTTGCCGGTCCAGAAGAGAAAGGGCGCCACCGGTATGAACGCGCCGAACGCGGTCGCAACGCCCGTGACCCATGCCTCGCGGAATGGTGTCGCGTTGGCCTCGCCGATCTTGAGCTCCTCGCGCACCTGCTCTTCCAGTGCGCGTTCGGGATCCGTCATCACCTGGGTGGCCAGCGCCTCGGCCTGCGCTTCGGGAATGCCCTTGGCCTGATAGATCAGGCTCAGTTCTTCCCGCTCGAGGTCCGGCATGAGCCGGATCTCTTCCCGCTCCATCGCGATCTCATGCTCGTATACCTCGCGCTCGCTCTTGGCCGCGAGATAGCCGGAGCTGCCCATCGAGAGCGCGTCGGCCACCATGCCCGCCAGCCCCGCCACCAGTACCGCATGCTCGGCGGAGCCCAGCGAGGCCTGCGCGCCGAGCATCCCGGCGACCAGGCCGAAGTTGGCGGTGAGCCCGTCGTTGAACCCGTACACCACATTCCGAAGGAATCCCCCAGCCCCTGTCTTGTGCCAAGGCTCGGCACCCCGTCCCGCCATGCCAGCCAGGGTCTCCGCGTGTTCCTTGGACTCCTTGGCCAGGAGCAGCGCGGTCGGGCCCGACGGACCCTCGGGCGACTCCTGATAGAGCTGCAGGTAGCCCTTGACCTCGCGCCCCTCCTCGGCCAGAAGTAGCGGCAGCAGGAACCCGCCACCCATTCGCCGAGCCAGCCAGGCGCGGAGCTTGGCGCCGGATGAAGGCTCTGGAGTCCCCACCTCATGGCCATTTTCTGCCAGAAGTGCACGCCAGATTGACACATGGCGGTCCTCGACCGAGGCGAGCTTCGCGAAAAGGTCGGAGCGCTTGGGATCCCGCTCAATGGCAGCCAGCTGGCGGTACAGGTAGGCCGCATCGGCCTCATCGGCCAGATGGTGGTGCCAGATGGAGATTTCGGAGGGGGTAGGCATGGAGGCAAGATGGGCGGGATGGGCGGGATGGGCTAGATGGACGCGGGACTCGGGTCTCGGGTCTCGGGTCTCGTGTCTCGCGTCCCGAGTCCCGCGACCCGCGACCATCCCGCCCTCTCCCGCATCTATATTTCCACGATGACCCGAGCCCTCGTCATGGATTCCTTCTCCGCCGCTGATGCCGTCCTGGCCGACGCCAAGGCGGGCGACGCCGCGGCCCTCGAGACGGTCTGCCGCGCCTTCGAGGTTCCAGTCTACAACCTCGCCCGGCGCATCTGCCGGACCACGGAGGACGCTGAAGATGTGGTGCAGGAGACCTTCTTTGAGGTCTGCCGCAGCATCAGCCGCTATCGCGGCGACGGAAGCCTCTGGGGCTGGGTCCGCACCATCGCGTCGAGCAAGGCCTTGATGAAGCTCCGCCGCAACAAGTACCGCGATACGGATGAACTGCATGAATACGCCGCGCCGGCCCGGCGCGACGAGACATTGCTCCGGATGGATCTGGAAACGGCCCTGGAGAGCCTGAGCGAGACGTCGCGCGCGGTGGTCTGGCTGCATGACGTCGAGGGATACACCCACGAGGAAATCGCCGGCATGATGGGCCGGACCGCGAGCTTCTCCAAGTCCCAGCTCGCTCGCGCACATGCTCGGCTCCGCCGCTGGCTGGGCGAGGAGGTGCCGGCCTCATGACGCACCTCAGCATGGAGCAGCTGCTTTCGCTTCGCGAGCCTGCCAGCGAACCGGGCCAGTTGACCCTGCGCGAGCACGTAGCTTCCTGTCCCAGTTGCAGTGCGGAATTTGACCGGCTGCATCAGCGGACCGCCCGCCTCAAGGCATTGCCGGTACTTCGCCCCGCGCGCGACATGTGGGCGCCAGTTGCGGCTCGGCGTCAGGCCGAGCTTCGCGCCCGCCGCCTCCGGCGCGGCAGCCTGGTGGGCCTCGCCGCCGCGGCCTCGATCGCTGTCATCGCGCTGGTCGCGCCGCGCCTGTTGCCGAGGTTCGCCAACGATGGCGGCGTCACCGCGGCGGCCATCCAGGACGCGCAGGCTCAGTCGGCTACGCTGGAGCGGGTGCTCGATGCCTACAATCCCAATGGCCGGGTGATCAACGGCCGCACCGCCGGTGTCGCGCAGGTGCTGGAGGATCGGATCGCCCAGGTGGACCAGCGGCTGCAGGCCGCCGAGATGGCGTCGGACGCCGTGGTGCAGGACCAGGAACGCCTTGACCTTTGGCGGCAGCGCGTTGGCCTCATGGACGCGCTGGTGGATGTCCACGTTACCCGGGCCAGCAGCGTAGGATTCTGATCATGTGGTCCCGCTTGCTCGTCGCACTCTCCCTTGCCATCGCTGTCCCGCTCGCTGCGCAGTCGCCGCCCCGCGGCGCCGAACCGGTGCGGGGAACGTCGTGGACGGTGCGCGGCATGCCCTCGATCCAGCGGGCGGTGGTCGGCATCGTGGTCAACACGGCGATGCCATCCAACGATGAGACGGGTTACCCCATCACGCTCATCACGCCCGGCAGTCCGGCTGACCGGGCGGGGCTGCGGAGCGGTGACTATGTCACGCGCGTCAATGGCCAGCCATTGACCTCACCGGCGGTACAGCTCTGGCTGCTGCAGAGCCGGCTCACCACCGATGACACTGTCGCCATCGAGTATCGTCGCGGCGATGTGCGGCGGACCGTGCACCTGGTGCCGATGGTCGTGAGCGAGCCGGCGATGAATGGTGCCCTGCGGTCCTTGCGCATGGCGGACGCAGTGCCGTTGCCGGATGACTGGGAGGGGAGTGTCTACGCCTACCGCCTGGCCAATCCGCGCAGCGCGCTCATGAGCATCGAACTGGCACCGCTCAATCCCGACCTGGGCCGCTATTTCGGGAGCGACGACGGCGTGCTGGTCATCAGCATTCC
>DASSHL010000223.1:0-6084 GCA_035692845.1 Gemmatimonadales bacterium | reverse complement strand
TACGGCAAGCCGGTCGAAGAGATCTATGCCGCGGAGGTGACCGAAGAAGAGGCTCGCCTCGCGACCGCCCGCATGCACGGCTGCCCGAACTGGGAGGAATTGCTGGCGCTGGTCACGCAGCGAACGGAAAGCTTCGGTCTGCGCGACAGGCGGGAACCACGCGAGATGGTCCGGTCCGCGCTGCTCTCGCGTGACCTCGAATGGCTGGACCGCATCCTCACCGAGCACCAGGATCCAGGACTGCTCAGCGAGGCGCTCTGCGGCCAGATGTACATGCCAACCGAAATCGTGCAGCTCCTGCTCGACCGTGGTGCTGACCCGAACTGGGCTGCCCCTAACGGCATCCCGGTGCTGGAGCATGCGCTCATTCGCTACTGGAACGGCGAAGCAGTGGACCTGCTCGCCGCCCGCGCCACTCCGCGCACGGCCCTCTGGATCTCCGCGGGTCTCGGCGACATGGACCGCGTGCGGCGGTCACTCGACGCCAACGGCAAGCCCACAGCGGCCGCGCGCCGCCTGCGGCCCGAGTTCGACATGGTGGGCCAGCGGGGACTTCCCATGCATCCCGATCCCGACGATGAGGAAGTTCTGCTTCAGGCCTTTTTTGTCGCGATGCTCAACAGCCGTACGTCGATCATCGAGTACATGGCGTCACGTGGATTCAACGTGAACACGTTGATCTGGGATTCGCCGGTGCTCAACATCGCGGTCGGGAATGCATGGGTCCCAGTGGTGGAGTCATTGATGCGCTGCGGTGCGGATCCCGATCTCAAGGGATGGCACCCCGACATGTCGGCGCGGGAGATTGCGCGGGACCTGCTGGAGCAGGCGCCGGAGGACGCAACGCGGCGGCAAGTCGCAGAGCTGGTGAGTGGCTAGACGGCTGGACGGTCGACGGTTGACTCGCGACTCGCGTCCTATCTCCCACACCCAAACGGATTCCCGAACCGCGGATCATGCAGGAATGTCGTATCGGTGAGCGTTTGGAGGAACGCCACCAGCTGATCCTCCTGCGCATCGGTGAGATCCAGGTGCCGAGCATGGCCCGCCTCATCCAGCAGGCGCGGGTCGAGATCAGGCGATTGCTGGACACCACTGGAATAGAAGTGAACCACCTCGCGCAGTGTCCGGAACCTGCCATCGTGCATATATGGCGCGCGCATCGCGACGTTCCGGAGGGACGCTGGCTTGAATCGGCCGCTGCCCGCGCCGGAGTCGGCCGACTGCACATCCAGCCCGACATTGTTGGCTCGGTCGGCGAACTGCAGGATGGTGCGATGGCAGTTGACGCAGCCGCTGCTGACAAATAGCTGGTAGCCCTGCCGCTCGCTGGCGGTCAATCGCGAGAAATCGGGCGCGCCGCCGCCAGCGAAGACGGCATCCAGCGGAGACCGCGCCGACACGAGGGCCCGCGCAAACTGCGCCAGTGCGCGGGCAATGCCATCACGGGTTACAGCTGCCGAGCCAAAGGCGGCGGCGAAGAGCGCGGGATAGAAGGGCGTGCGACCGAGCTTGATCTCAAGCGAGTCGAGGTTCATGCCCATCTCTACCGAGTCCTGGATGACATCGAGCACTTGCGCCTCGAGCGAGGGTGCGCGCTGGTCCCAGAAGAAGCGACCGTACGCATTGAAGCGCAGGTTGGCGAGCGCGAGTGTTCGCCGAGTCGGGCGGCGTCCATGCAGCCCTCGGCTGAATCGGGCCGTGTCCCCGAATCCGAATTCCTGCCGGTGACACGACGCGCACGCTATGCGATTGTCGGCGGAGAGCCTTGCATCGTAGAACAGGATGCGGCCGAGCGCTGCGCCTGCGTTCGTGATGTGATTGTCGGCCGGCGTGTTGTCGGAGAACACCACCGTGCCGGCCACCGACGAGAGCAGATGCCGCGGCAGCGGAACGTCGGCGTCCGTGTACCGGAATGCTGTATCCGGTGGGGCGGGTATGCAGTCGGCGACAGCCACGTCCGGCGACGCCTTGCAGCCGCCCGCTGCCAGCAGCAGGGCGGCAGTCCAGCACCTGGTCAGGTTCACCGATCGCTGAATGCGATGAAGCCGGCGCTTGACGGCATGGTTCCCGTCAGCACCAGCGTGACGGCATGCCCCGCCGGCACGCTGGCGGCCAGTTGCGCGTATGCCAGCGTCGAATCGACCGTGAAACCGACCTTCCCCTGCAGGAGGACGTCAAACGCTCCACCGGGGAGACTGTAGTAAGGGCTGGGATCTCCCGGATCGAAGTAGCAGAGCTTGGGCCGGCCCAACCCCGTCTCTCCCGACGGGCGAAGGTAGGCGACGGGTACGTTGCTGCTCTGGACCAGCCGCACGAGACCGGAGTCGGCAGGGATCGGGTCCGTCGTGCCCCATGCGGCCACGAGGCCGCTCATATTCGTTCCCTGGATGGCGAAGAGGGCCAGGGTGGAGCCCGGGATGATTCCTGCATAGAGCTGGCGCCGGTCGATCTCGGCTGCCGGCATCCCATCAGTCGTCACGTAGATGTCACTCGTGGTCACGGCCATGTCCGCGGTCTCGCCGAACTGCAGGGTCACAGGCGTCAGCCCGTGGGCGTGGAAGGTGATCGGCCCCAGGCTGGGGGCCGCGTGCACAAAACGGACGCTGATCGGCGGCCCTTCGACCTGGGCAAATATCTGTGTCACTCCCAGGCCATCGGGCGTGGAGGCCGTGATTGTCGCGGCCTGCCCGGCCTGCAGGGCGATGGCCAGTCCTGTTGCATCGATGCTCACGGCCGCAGGATCGCTCGACTGCCAGTCCGTGGGCTGTGCCCTCTCCAGGAGCAAGCCATTGAAGTCAACGTAATTCGCCACCAGCTGCACGGTATCACCGACCGAAGGCAGGACGTGGTTTGCCCATTCCCACCCGGCCGCCGGCGTGAGCATCACGCGCGCCTTCACGCTGAGCGTGAGGCGCGCCGACACCGTGTCTCGCTTCACGGTGATGGTGGCGGTCCCGCGCGCAACTGCCGTGACCACGCCACCCAGCGAGACTTGAAGAATGCCAGTATTGCTCGATGTGAATGTCACTGGCGCCGCTACCACCGGATGGCCCTGCGCATCCTTGGCGGTGAGCGTGAGCAGCTCGGACTGGTGGACAATCAACGTGTCAGGCCCGCCCAGCTGGAGCGAGCCGTCCCAGAGTGAAGGCGGTGGTGGCGGTGGTGGTGGTGGTGGTGGCTCGCTGTTCCCGGGCGGTGCGGGGGCGTCCGTGGGGCTCGAGCAGGTGATCGAGGTTGCGACTGTGGCCAGGGTCAGGGCGAGCAGAAACAATCGCCTGGCGGACGCGACGTGCAGGGGCGAGGGGGTGCCCATGGGGACTGCTCCTGGTGACGGAAAGCTCTGATCGAGATTCCAATGCTATGAAAGCAGCGTCCACCAACCGCTATCAGGACGTCCCAGCCCTGTTCCTGCGCACCACATCCCCCGGGCTCACCACTCCTTCAAGTCGGGCGAGCTCCCGCCGCACCCACTCGACCTGGGGCACAAGACGCAGCTCGGGATCATAGCGCAGGCCGAGGTAGTGGCGATACGCTCGCATGGCGCCGGCGGTATCGCCGGTGAGCGCGGCGAGCCGTCCCTCCTCCCGGAGGAACGTGGTCATGAAGTAAGGCGGTTCCATCAAGGAGGAGCCTCGGCGACGCAGGGCCGCCAGTGCGCGCGGCAGGTCGCCCTGCGCCTCCCAGAGCCGGGCGAGGATCAGGTTCGTCTCTGGCAATCGCGGTGCGCTGGCGATGACGAAGACGAACTGCCGGGCCAGCGAGTCAGCAACCCAGACCTTGGCGCGGCTGTCGCTCGACGCGAGTCCAGTGGCTACCGTTGCATCGATCAATGCTGCGCACAGCATGGCATGATCTGCGAACCGCATGGAATCCTCACCCACCAGCCCGGCCAGCCGCACGGCTCCGAGTTGACGGCCGGCATCGCGCGCGGACGCAAACTCGCCTCGCGTCGCATGCCAGAGCCCGACGCTGCAGAGGCCGAGGAGCTTGTCGCGCTCCTCATCAGGCGTGACGGCCGCCTTGCTGGACGAGGCCTCGAGCGCGCGGGCCACTGCAGTGACGCCCGTCGTGTCGCCATCCCACCAGAGCGCATACCTCAGCCAGGCTCGCTGCGCTGATGGCGGCCTCCGCTCCGGACGCGTGGCCCCTGCCGGCACGTCACCTGGCCGGCCCCGGAGCAGGGCGTAGATCGTGAGTTCGAAATCTCCGAAGCCTCGATCGTGTAACGTGATCCAGCGTTGGTCGGTCTTGACCACCAGCGGAAAATCGGCTATGCCCTCCCCGGTCCCGATGATGAATAGCGACAGCATGTCGACCCCGTGGTGGTCCGCATGCTCGATCCAGGAGCGGCGTACATCGGCACCGTCTCCTGCCAGCATCGCTTGATGCCAGCCGAGCGCGCGCGCCAGGCTGCTTGAGGAATCTGCCGCAATCAGGAGAGCGACGAGGCGGCGAACTTCGGCTGTATCGCGCCGCAGGTGGGCCAGCTGGATCATGTGCTCGACCGGTTCGGCGACGACCGGTCCATCCACCCGTCCTACCGAGGCAGCCGAGTCCAGGCGCCAGCCCTGGCGGAACGCTTCCTCGGCGCGAGTCAGCGCATCATCAACCCCGGCGAACGCGCCGACGTGGAAGTAGATGTCGCCGAGCGAGTACCATGTCTCGGCGCGCTCGGGCTGCGCGGTTACGGCCGCGTTCCAGATCCGGAACAGTTCGGATGCATCGCGAGGGATTGCGGTCTGCGCATCCAGGACAGCGCGGTCCGAGGTCCCGAGACGCTGCCGGCCGGCCAATGACCGTTCCGTTCCGAACCTGATATCCTCGTCTGTGCCGATCCACGCCGCTACCCGCACCAGCTCCATTCCCGCGAGTGCGAAGTTCGAATCGAGAGCCAGGGCCTCGCGAAACCGGGCGCGCGCCTGCTCACGACGACCGCGCCGAAGGGCGGCGCGTCCATCCAGGAATGCCCTGATGGCCGGAAACGATGGACTGGTGAGCGAGGCGAGGCGATCCTCATCCAGGCCGGTGCTGCCACCAAGGAGCTGGAGCGCGAGACGGTCGACCAGTACTGGAATGCTGTCGGTCGGACCCTCCGCTGAAGCACGGGCGATGACCTGTCTGTTTGCCACTGCCTCGAGCGTCGCGCTCAGGATTATCCGGTCGGCGCTGCCGGCCAAGCTCCCCGTCACAACCCACTCGGCGCCGACGCCGGCCGCCACGCGCCGCGCCGATTCCATCGGGTCCGCCATCATGTCACGCGACGCATCGCGCCGCCACGATGCAATGGTGGTCGCCGGATCGGCCAGCTTCAGGCCACCGGAGCCCCCAAGCCGGATGGAGAGCAAATCGACCATTCCCTCCTGCATCCAGGCATGAGAGGGATCAGCGCCCGACATCTGGAATGGCGCCACGACGACGACGTTCGACTCACCGGGTCGCTTTGCGCCTGGGCTGAGGCGGAGGGCAACGATCAGGAGCGCCGCGATGCCGAGGATGACGGCGGCGACGGTCAGCCGCCGGCTGCGCGCGGGCGGAGTCGGTGGACTGGCGGGGACGTCATCATCCGGCGGTGAGACCGCGAAAGCCTCGCTGACTTCGAGCTTCGTCTTCCTTGCCACCGCAGGGGCCACGCGCGAACGCAGCGTCGCGATCAGATCTCTCGTCTCGGTCGACGGCTCCGCCTCGAGGTCACGAGCCATCCGCCGAGCGAACTCTTCATACAGCGCGACGGCACCGGCGTGGTCGCCCTGCTGGTCAAGCGACGTGATCCCGCGTCGCAGGGCCGACTCGTCGGCGCCGCTCAACCGGACTGCCTGGCGCACTGCGCGTCCCGCTTCCGCCCGGCCCGCGGGAGCTGCTGCCACTCCCCACGCAGCCCGCGCCGCCAGCTGGCGAAGGCGGGTCCGCTCGCCGGCGACCCACTCCTCCAGTTCCGGTGATGCGCCGGCGACGAAGACGCCATCGAGGAAATCACCGCGATAGAGCGCGAGTGCCGCAGCGTACTGCCCCGCCTCGAGCGCAACTGCCATCTGTTGCGCGTCCCATTGGAGCATGGACCCATCGACGCCGATTTCCGACTCG
>DASSHL010000222.1:0-10840 GCA_035692845.1 Gemmatimonadales bacterium | reverse complement strand
GAGATCACGCTCAAGGGCGAGGTCGAGGATCGCCGGGCGAAGCGCCGGGCCGAAGACTGCGTGGAGCAGCTGGCCGGCGTTCGCGACGTGCACAACGAACTGCACGCCCGCCGGGGCTTCTGGGACACGCTGCTGGGAGAGGACCGGGAGACTGAGCCACGCGAAGTGGGCGGCAAGGGAACGAGCCGAAGCAGGGCAACGAGCTAGGGATCAGGGGATAGGGGCTAGGGGTCAGGGTTGCGAGAGGAAGCTCCGTCGTTCAACCCTGACCCCTAACCCCTAACCCCTAACCCCTACTCCACCGTCACGCTCTTCGCCAGGTTCCGCGGCTGGTCGACATTGCAGCCGCGGCGCACGGCGACGTAATACGCGAAGAGCTGCAGGGGAACGATCGTCAGAATCGGTGACAGCAGTTCGTGCGTCTCCGGAATCTCGACGCACGCGTCCGACAACCGGTCCACCTCGCCGTCGCACTGGTTCACCACGGCGATCACCTTGCCGCCCCGCGCCTTCACCTCTTCCATGTTCGACACGATCTTGCCATAGACCGCATCATGCGGCGCGATGAACACGACCGGCATCATCTCGTCGATCAGCGCGATGGGGCCGTGCTTCATCTCGGCGGCCGGGTAACCCTCCGCATGGATGTAGGAAATTTCCTTGAGCTTGAGCGCGCCCTCGAGCGCCACCGGGAAATTCACGCCCCGGCCCAGGAAGAGTGCGTTGGGCGCCCGCACATAGCGCTCGGCCAGGCTTTCGATCTCGTGGCGATCCTGCTCGCGATCGAGAATGGCCTGGACCTGTTCCGGCAGGCGGCGCAGCTGCTGGATGAATTCCCGCCCCTGCAGGATCGAGAGATTCCGGAGCCGGGCGAAGCGGAGCGCCACCAGCGCCAGCGCCGCCACCTGGCTGGTGAATGCCTTGGTGCTGGCCACGCCCACCTCTGGACCGGCATGGAGGTAGATGCCGCCATCCACTTCCCGCGCAATGGTTGAGCCCACCACGTTCACCAGGCCGATGGTGCGCGCCCCGCGCAGCTTGGCCTCACGGATGGCCGCGAGCGTGTCGGCGGTCTCGCCGCTCTGGGAGATGCCGATGACCAGCGTGCGGCTGTCCACCACCGGGTTGCGATAGCGGAACTCGGAGGCGTATTCCACCTCGGTGGGAATCCGGGCCAGCTCTTCCAGCATGTACTCGCCGATCAGCGCGGAGTGCCATGAAGTGCCGCAGGCAGTGATGACGATGCGCTCGATGCGCTGGATCTCGTCGTCCGCGAGATTGAGTCCGGTGACGCGCGACGTTCCCTCCTCCTCGAGGAGGTGCCCGCGCAGCGTGTTCATGAGCGACTCGGGCTGCTCGAAGATTTCCTTGAGCATGAAGTGCGAGAACCCGCCCCGCTCGATCGTCGCGAGGTCCCACTCGATCTGGTTCACCGGCTTTTCGATCTTCCGGGTGTCGAGGTTGCGGATCCGGTAGCCGCTGCGGGTGAGCACGGCCATTTCACCGTCGTCGAGATACACCACCGACCGGGTGTACTCGAGGAGCGGCGAGGCGTCGGAAGCGATGAAATACTCGCCCTCGCCCACGCCCACCAGCAGGGGCGATCCCTTCCGCGCCGCCACCAGCAGGTCAGGCTCATCCTCGCAGATGAACGCCAGGCCATACGCGCCGTCCACTTCCCGCAGTGCCGTGGCTACCGCTTCCTCCAGGCTGCCCTCGTAAAGCTCGCCCACCAGGTGGGCCAGTACTTCGGTATCGGTGTCCGACGTGAACGTGTGCCCCCGCTTCTGCAGCATGGTGCGGATGGCGGAGGAGTTCTCGATGATGCCGTTGTGGATGCAGGCGATCTTGCCGCGCTGGTCGGTGTGCGGATGCGCGTTCGGGGTGGTAGGAGCGCCGTGGGTCGCCCAGCGGGTGTGACCGATACCCAGCGTGCCCTTGGGCATGGCGCCGTTGAGCTGCTCCTCCAGCACTGACAGCTTGCCGGAGGACTTGTGCACCTTGAGGCCATCGCCATTGACGATGGCGATGCCGGCCGAGTCGTAGCCACGATACTCCAGCCGCCGCAGCCCTTCGATGATGAGCGGACCGGCCTGGCGTGGTCCGACGTACCCGACGATGCCGCACATTGCTCGGAAGTTCCTCAGTTCATGAGGGTTCGTGCCGCGCCAATCAGCGCTTCAGCGTCAGCTGCTGTTGGCGCCTCGGCAATGAACCGGATGATCGGCTCGGTGCCGGATGGCCGCACATGCAACCAGCGGTCGGACCACGCGAGACGCAATCCATCGCGATCGTCGGCCGCGGCTTCGGGCCATCGCGTTCGCAGCGAACGGTACAGCGTCCGAAGGTCCGCGCCGCGCGGAGCCTTGGCCTTCACGATCGTATACCGTGGCGCCGCACTGACCAGGGCTGAAACGGTACGGCCAGACTGTGCTAAATACTGCAATATCAAGGCCATGCCTAGCGGTGCATCGCGGCCGATGTGGAGGGCGGGAAGCATCACCCCGCCATTGCCTTCGCCCCCGATCAGCGCGCCTTCGTCGCGGATGGCGCGGGCCACATTCGCTTCGCCTACCGGGGCCCGGATCACCTCTGCCCCGCTCTCCCGCGCCGCATCATCAACCACGAGGCTGGTGGAAAGGTTCACAACCACCTTCCTCCTCGCCTCGCTCGGCGTGCTCGCCATGATCGCCCTGACCGCCAGCGCCAGGGTGTAATCCTCGCCGATGGCCCTGCCCTGTTCGTCCACCAGCGCCAGCCGGTCCACGTCGGGATCGACGGCCATGCCAATATCGGCCTCATGCTCCCGAACGATGCGAGCCAGGTCACCGAGATTCTCGGGTACCGGCTCGGGCGCGCGCGGAAAGCGCCCGTCAGTCTCGAGGTTGATCCCGAACACTTGACAACCGAGACGCTCGAGAAATTGTGGCACGCATGCGCCGCCCGCGCCGTGAACTGTGTCAAGTGCGACGCGGAAACGACGCGTCCGGATCAGCTCGGCGTCAATCATCGGTAGCGCAAGAATGGCATCGAGGTGCCGTGTCACGGCATCGGGATCGGGCACCAGCTGGCCCAGTCCATCCCAACCCGTCCGATCCGGCCCCCGTTCCGCCAGCGCGCGCACCGCCGCGCCCGCCTCGGCATCGAGAAAGATGCCGTCCGGCCCGACAAACTTGAGCGCGTTCCACTCGATGGGATTGTGGCTTGCGGTCAGAATGAGTCCCGCACCTGCCCGGTGATGCTCCACCGCCATCTGCACCGTCGGCGTGGGCACCATGCCGACATCGATCACCGTGGCGCCGACGCTCATCAGGCCGGCGATGGCGGCGTGGCTGAACATCACGCCGCTCGTGCGCGAGTCGCGACCCAGCACCACCGAAGGCCGCCCGGCGGCGACCGCCCACGCTCCCAGCGCCGCTGCATGGCGGGCCACGAGCTCAGGCGTAAGGTCGGATCCCACATGTCCCCGCATTCCGGAGACGCTGATCATCAACGTGTCAGGCATGTTGTTGGCTGGAAGAGGGTCAGGCGCGGATGGGATGGCGCAGGAGCTCGGGGTGCGCCCGCACGAATGCTTCGACAACGTTGGCATCGAAGTGCGCGCCCGCCGACCGCCGGAGCTCCTCGACCGCGGCGCCCGGCGTACGCGAGGCGCGATACGCCCGGTTGGTGGTCATCGCATCGTAGGCGTCCGCCACCGCGACGATCCGCGCCTCGAGGGGAATCTCGTCACCGCGCAGGCCATCCGGGAAGCCGGTACCGTCCAACCGTTCATGATGCGAGCGCACGATGCGCAGCACCCGGGGCTGCCCCGACAGGAAGGGCTGGAGAATCCGTTCGCCCAGCATGGTGTGCAGCTTCACATGCTCGAACTCGTCGGGCGTGAGCGGCCCAGGCTTGTGAAGCACCGTCTCCCTGATGCCGATCTTCCCGATGTCATGCAGCCGGCTGCCCAGGTCTACCTCGGCCAGCACGTCATCTGTGAAGCCCAGCTGCACCGCTGTCTTGACCGTGAATTCCTTGACCCGGAGCGAGTGGCCGCTCGTGTACGCGTCCTTCGCTTCGAGCGCAAAGACGAGCATCTCGACGCCATTGAGCAGTGACTGCCGGTTGCGCCGGTCCAGTTCGCGGACCCGCGATTCCAGCGTCTGCTGGTACATCCGGTTCTGCAGCACCAGTGACCGCTTCTCCAGCGCATTGGCCACGCGGGCCTTCACTTCATCGAGCATCACCGGCTTGGAGAGATAGTCGAGCGCGCCAAGCTGGAGGCATTCGACCGCCGTGGTGACCTCCGACACACCGGTCAGCATGATCACGGCCATGTCGGGATACCGCCTGCGAGCCTCCCGGAGGAAGGCCACGCCGTCCATGCCGGGCATGAAGATGTCGGTGATGCAGAGTGGCAGCTCACCGACCTGCTCGAGCAGCGCGAGGGCTTCCTCGCCGTTGCCGGCCTGGGCGCAGCTCAGTCCCTGGCTTTCGACGGCCTTGGCCATGGCATGACGAACCTGCTGGTCGTCATCCACGATCAGGCAGCGAGGCGATGATGATAGGCCGGAAGAAGCGGGTACCGTCACAGATGCCAAGGTATCCAGTCAGGGCTCCGCCAGCAACGGCGCTTGCCGCATCCGGTTGCCGGGCTTACGCTTGACCCATCCTCCGTCCTCTCACCGATGGTGCCATGACACGCATCCGGAATCACGACACCGACTTTGCCTTTGCCACGCGGGCCGTACACGCCGGCCAGTCTCCTGATCCGAGCACGGGCGCCGTGATGACGCCCATCTACCAGACCTCCACGTATGTCCAGGCCGGCCTCGGCAAGCACAAGGGCTATGAATACGCGCGGACCCAGAACCCGACGCGCGAAGCCTGGGAACGGTGTGTGGCCAGCCTCGAAGGGGGCCAGTACGGCTTTGCGTTCGCGTCCGGGCTCGCGTCGCTCGACGCGGTACTCAAGATGCTCTCCAAGGGAGACCACGTCGTCTCGGGTGAGAACGTCTACGGCGGCTCGCACCGGCTGATGCAGCAGGTGTACAGCCGGCTCGGGCTGGAATTCACCTTCGTGGACATGCGCGACATCAGGAATGTCGAAAAGGCACTCACGAGGGCGACCAAGGTCGTCTATTGCGAGACGCCGACCAACCCGATGATGAACCTGGCGGATCTCGCCGCCGTCGGCGACCTGGCCCAGGCACACGGGCTCATCTATGTCGTCGACAACACCTTTGCCACGCCATTCTTCCAGCAGCCACTTTCTCACGGCGCCGACATCGTACTGCATTCCACCACCAAGTACCTGAATGGTCACAGCGACATGGTGGGCGGCATGCTGGTCACTTCCCGCGACGACCTGGCCGAGCGGCTGGGCTTCCTGCAGAACTCGGCGGGCGGCGTACCAGGGCCGATGGATTGCTGGCTGGCGCTCCGCGGAGTGAAGACGCTGCCGCTCCGGATGCGCCAGCACGACGCCAACGGCCGCGCGATCGCCGAGTGGCTCTCGAGCCAGAAGGCGGTGCAGAAGCTCTACTACCCGGGGCTCTCCAGCCATCCCCAGCACGACCTGGCCAAGCGGCAGATGAGCGGCTTTGGCGGGATGCTGTCGTTTGACCTGGGCGACGAAGGACGGGCCCGGAAATTCGTGGAATCGACCCACATCTTTTCCCTGGCCGAATCCCTGGGCGGCGTGGAGAGCCTGATCGGCCACCCGGCATCCATGACCCACGCCTCGGTCCCGCGCGCCATGCGCGAGGCGATGGGGCTGACCGACAGCCTCGTCCGGCTCTCCTGCGGCATCGAGGATACCCAGGACCTGATTGCGGACTTGGATGGGGCGTTGGGTGCAGGGTGAAACGGAGCGAGGGTCTGCAGCGTATGGCGAGGGACTCGGGACTTGGGACGCGCGCTGCGTGCCATTCGAGTCCCGCGTCCCGCGTCCCGCGGCTATGAACCGCCGCTCTCCTGCTCAAGGAGTACAGCCATGACCATTCCCGCCCCCCGATCCCGCCGCACGTTTCCTGAAATAGCGGCCGTCAGCTGGGAGCACGCCGCCGACCGGGCAGCGCTTCAGGCCCTGCGCGCCGTTCCCGGCGTGGATGAAGTGATCCGGAAGGTGCTCGCCATCCTGGGCGGCGAACGCGGCATCCGGCTGCTGTTCCAGGGCAACGCCGTCCGGGTGGGCCCCAGCCAGTTTCCCCAGCTCTGGATGCGCCACGTCGAGATGTGTACCACCTTCGACTGGCCCAAGGTGCCGGAGCTTTACGTCTCGCAGACGCCATTCTTCAACGCCGGCGCCTATGGCGTGGATGATCCGTTCATCGTGGTCCACAGCGCGGCGCTCGAAATCCTGGATGAGGATGAGATCCGCACCCTGCTGGCTCATGAGCTGGGCCATGTGATGAGCGGCCATGCGCTCTACACCACCATCGCGGCCATTCTCGCCCTGGTCAGCCTGGGCGTCCTGCCGACCATCGCCGCTATTGCGGTGCTGCCGATCCGGCTCGCCTTCCTCGAATGGTCCCGCAAGTCCGAGCTCTCGGCTGATCGCGCCGGTCTCCTCGGCATCCAGGACGTGGCCATCGCGCAGGGGCTCGACATGAAGATGGCGGCCGGCGGCCGGGGCGAAGAATTCACCGCCCAGCTGAACGTCGAGGCATTCATGGCGCAGGCCAACGAATACGCCTACAACAACGAAGGGCTGGACGTGGTGTACAAGCTGCTCAACACGTTCGCCCTTACGCACCCGATGCATACGGTGCGTGCCGCCGAGCTGCAGCGCTGGGTGGCGGCGGGCGAATATGATCGCATCATGCGGGGCGAATACACCCGGCGAGGTGACGAGGCACGGCAGCGCCCCATTCGCGATGACCTGGCGGCCGCGAAGAACTATTACGGCAATGAAGCACGCGAGCTCGCGCGCGACATGGCCACTGCGGCGCGCAAGGTGGCCTCGGCCGCAGCCGACGCGTTCAAGGGCAAGCCTGGCGCGTGAGGATTCTGGTAGTCGGAAGCGGCGGCCGCGAGCACGCGCTCTGCTGGGCGGTCCGCCGCGAACTCCCCGATGCATCGCTCTACTGTGCGCCCGGCAATCCCGGCACAGAGTCTCTCGCCCAGAACCTCCCCATCCCGGTAGATGACCTCGATCGCCTGGCCGATGCTGCCGACATGTACGGCATCGACCTCACGATCATTGGACCCGAAGTGCCCCTCGCGTTGGGTCTCACCGACCGGCTCCAGGCAGAAGGGCGCGCGGTGTTCGGACCTTCGGCCGCGGCCGCACAGCTTGAATCGAGCAAGGCATTCGCCAAGGACGTGATGCACGCCGCGGGCGTGCCCACCGCTGCGAGTGGCACCTTCACGTCACTCACACAGGCGCTCTCGTTCATCGATGCCCAGGATGAGCCACTGGTGGTCAAGGCTTCGGGCCTTGCGGCCGGCAAGGGCGCCGTGGTCTGCGCCACCCGCCGTGAAGCCCGCGATACTGCCCGTGCCATGCTGCAGGATCAGCAGTTCGGCTCGGCGGGACACGAGATCGTCGTCGAGGCGTTTCTCGAGGGTGAGGAGGTCTCGGTCTTCGCGCTCACTGACGGCCGCGATGCCTTCCTGCTTCCTGCCTCGCAGGACCACAAGCGACTTAACGAGGGTGACACGGGGCCGAACACCGGCGGAATGGGTGCCTATGCTCCGGTCTCGCTTGCGACACCGGCGCTGCTCGTGACCACGGCCGAGAAGATCATCGCGCCGACGCTGGAGGAGATGCGCCGCCGGGGTGCTGCTTTCTCGGGCTTGCTGTATGCGGGCTTGATGGTCGGCCCGGACGGTGCACCGAGTGTCGTCGAGTTCAATTGCCGGTTCGGGGATCCCGAAACGCAGGCCGTCCTGCCGTTGCTGCGAGGCGGGCTGGTGGACGCGATGGAGAGCATCGCGCTGGGCAAGGGCGTGAGACCCGTGACGGTTGATCGCAGTCGTTCGGCCGTAACCACGGTGCTCGCCGCGCGCGGCTATCCCGACGCACCCGAAAAGGGCGCCGGGATCACCATTCCCGAAAACCTGCCGGACGGCGTGCTGGTCTTCCATGCCGGCACTCGGCGCGACGAGGCGGGCGTACTGCGCGCCAGCGGGGGCCGAGTGCTGACCGCCACCGGCGTGGCCGAGAGTTTCGAGAGTGCTCGGAAGCTGAGTCGGGAAGCGGCTGAGCAAATTGGATTCGAAGGCAAGCTGTTCCGCAGTGATATCGGGTGGCGGGAGGGTGGGAGACAGACACGGCGCTAATCGCCTGGGCAGGCCGCGCGCCGCCGGGCGCTGCAGTTCGCTCCAAGGGCACGGCTGGAAATTCGGGCTACCGCTCACTGACGCGCCCTATGGCGCACAGCCTGCCCACGCGTAAACTTGCTCACAGCTCTTAGTGCCGTTCAGAATCGAGCATGGTCATGAATACCCGTCGCTGGTTCGTCCGCGGATTGCTCGTCGGTCTGATCGCTGCTTTTGGCCTTTCCGTCTTCCGGGCCCTACCCAAAGGAGCAGCTCAGCGCGTCCATGACGATGCAGGCGTCCTGGATCCGGGCGAGGTGCCTCTCCTGAATCAATATTTGCAGCAGATCCATGACGAATCGGGTGCGGACCTCCGGTTCCTGCTCGTGGACTCGGTGCAGGGCGACCTTGAAGCGTTCGCATTGCGGCAGGTTCGCACTCTCGGCGTCGGGCGCGAAACTGATCGCCGCGGCGCCCTCTTCGTCTATGATGTCCGGCATCATCGGCTTCGGGTGGAGGTTGGACCGAACCTCGAGCCGATCTTCACTGATCTGTTCGTCAGCTACCTCATGCGTGATCACGTCCGGAGCTTCTTCGCTGCGGGAAACCCGACCCTCGGCCTTCGGCTGACCCTGTTCATGCTGCATGCACGGCTACGCCGTGCAGCGCTGGGCGAGGAGTATGACCCGCGAGCGGCAGCATACATCGAGGAACGCAATCGGCTGGCGCTTGGTGGCGGTGCCACAGCGACAATGCCCGTCAGTGGCAGCCCGGCCCGATTAGCCAACGCCGACGCGCATGTACTCGAGGCGGCGTACTTCGTACCACAGCAATCGGCCGAAGCGGCTTACCTTCGCTACCTCGAATGGCTCCACTGGCCTGCATATCTTCCGGAGGTATCGCTCTTCACTCCCGCATCGCAAGCATACCTCTCAAAGCTTCCGATGACGCTGCCGTATAAGGACTATGTGCTCTTCCTGGAGTATGGGCAGCCCCATTTCACCGTTGAGCGTGGCGATCTTGCGCTGATGTATTTCACGGCGGATCCTCTGGCCTGCCCCCACTTCCTTCGCCGAGGCGCAACCGGCTGGCAGATGGACATCGTCGCTGAAGTTCAGCATACCCGGAATTTCGCTGGCGGGCCCTACACATGGGGCCTGCTGGAACCGGAGGACGATTTCTCGAAGACATTCGCCGATCAGCTCCTGGCTGTCGGACCGATCCTCCGCATGCGCGGTGGCGACAATCGGCCATTGCCGACGCTTCGCAATTTTTGACCAGCTTGTTCGCGCTCTGCTAGCAGAACGCATGACGACGTACGACGCGCGCAGTTTCCGCCTCCTCGACCGCTTCCTGACCGCCCAGGATCAAGTGTACGCCGAAGTCCTGACTGAGCTTGCCGGCGGCCGGAAGCGCACGCACTGGATGTGGTTCATCTTCCCTCAGATCGCGGGTCTCGGCACGAGCGAGACTTCGCGCCGCTATGCCATCCGTGACCTCGAAGAAGCCCGTGCCTATCTCGCGCACCCGATCCTCGGCAGTAGGCTCCGACAGTGCGCCGGTATCTTGCTCGAACTCAGGGTTCACTCTGCACATGACATCTTCGGCTCACCTGACGACCTGAAGCTGCGATCCTCCGCCACGCTCTTTGCCCAGGTGTCTCCACCGAACTCGGTTTTCCACCAGCTGCTGGACCAGTTCTTCGGAGGTGAAGAGGATACCCGCACCCTAGCCTTAAGCCTTAAGCGCTAAGCCCTCAGCTCTCAGCCCTCAGCCCCAAGCCCTACGCCCTCCCCTCCCTTCGGCTTATCTTCCCCCTGCATGCCCGAATTGCCCGAGGTTGAGACCATCGTGCGTGATCTCAGGCCGGCTCTCGTGGGTCGGACGATTCAGCACGCATCCCTTTCGCATGACGACGTTCTCCGCGGTGTCTCGCGCCGTACGCTGCTCTCCCGGCTGGCTGGCGCCACGGTCCATGCCGTGGAGCGCCGGGCCAAGCACGCCGTACTGCGGCTCGACGACCGGCGGCTGGTGGTGCAACCGGGCATGACCGGCTCGCTCACGGTGCAGCGGCCGCCGCTGCTGGAGGAGGAGCGTCGCTACGCCGTGCTCCAGGCAGGGCTCGATAATGGACGGGTGCTGGTGTATCACGACGTGCGCCGGCTGGGGACGTTGCTGCTGCTGGATGAAAAAGGCTGGAAGAGCTATGACGAGGCTCTCGGCCCGGAGCCGCTGGATCCGGCACTCACCGACGAGCAATTTGCGAACCGGCTTCGCCGCTCGCGGCAGGCCGTGAAGAAGCTGATCATGGACCAGAAGGTGATCGTGGGCGTCGGGAACATCTACGCCAACGAAGCGCTCTTTGCGAGCGGCATCGACCCTTCACGGGGAGGCAACCGGATCGCTCCAGCCGAGGCGGCGGTCCTGTTGCGGGAGATTCGCCGGATCCTGAACGCGGCCATCACCTCCCGTGGCAGCACCATCCGTGACTATCGGACGGGAACGGGCGATGCCGGCGGCTTCCAGATTTCCCATCTCGTCTACGGTCGCGGCGGCGAGCCGTGCGTCCAGTGCGGAACCCGCTTGACCG
>DASSHL010000221.1:0-5350 GCA_035692845.1 Gemmatimonadales bacterium | reverse complement strand
CGCGCACGTGGCCGACCCGCTTTCCATCGCCGCCATCGCCGACATGGTCGGCGTGCACCAGGCCACGCTGGCCCGGGGCTTCCGGCGTGCCTTTGGCTGCTCGATCGGCGACATGCAGCGCCGGCTCCGCCTCGAGCGGGCGCTGCTGGACCTGGCCGACTCGGCGCAGCCGCTGGCCCAGGTGGCCCAGCGCGCCGGCTTCTACGATCAAAGCCATTTCACCAATCTCTTTCGCCGTTCCTACGGGATTACGCCGGCGCGATATCGCCGCGCGCTCGCCACGGACTGAGCTGCGGTTACCGTCACGCTGCCTTCCATGAACGGATGGGGGCGGCAGTGATACGCATGCGTGCCGGCCGCGGGCACGAACGCGAAGCTCTGTCCCGGCGTAAGCGTCGGCGAGTCCCAGGTGTCGCCCGTGGTGGTGTGCCCCGGTGTCCCTTCCGACACCTCGCAGTTCACCCAGATCACGGTCGTGCCCTCCGCCACCGAGAGCGCCGCCGGATGAAAGGCGAAGTCCCGGATCGTCACGAACACGGAGTCGGGGCCTGCCGGCTGCGCAGCTCGTTCGCAGGTGATCCCGGTCACGTCGGTGGACGGCTCATGTGCCGAAAAGCACGCCACCGCAGCCGCTGACGCCAGGAGCACAGCCAGCACTCGGCTCGTCACGGCGCCCGACCGACCCGCACCTCGCCGTGCATGAACGGATGCGGTGTGCAGGCGTAGGTGACGGTTCCCGCACTGGTGAACGTGTGACGCCACCGGGTTCCCGGCTTGATCAAGCCGGACGCGAATGACGAGTCCGACGCCGTGACGGTATGATCCAGCGGATCATCATTGACCCACTCGACTACCGTGCCCGGGCGCACCTGCAGCACCGCCGGCGAAAACTTGAGGTCCTTGATGTGGATCTCGACCACTGAATCGGTCGCGACCGACACCGGACCGGTGGCACGGCCACCGCCGAAGTAGCGCGAGAGCGTCACCGGGATGGTGAACTCGAACCCGAAGCGCACGTCGCCACTGCCGCGTGCACCGGACTGCATGGTGGTCGTCGCAGTATTGGAGACGTGGAGCGAGAGCGTGTGCGGCGTGTTGGGCAAGGCAAGCTGGAGGCCGGCGCTCCACGCGACGCGTTCACCTTCATCCCGATGCAGCATCGTGACGGCATCGCCGGCCAGGGCGATGTGGCGAGTGAGGTGCAGGATGAGCCCGCCGCCAAGCGCCGCGTCGGCGCCACTGCTGTCGGGATCGGCCATGATCCGGCCCAGGGCAATAACGCGTGCCGGACCCTCGGTCCGGGCCAGCGACAATTCTGCGCCGGGACCGCGCGCCGCCAGATTCCACGACGCGGCAACCGCGGCATCGACCGGCGCGCCGCGCATCTGCGCCAGCGGCATGATCCGGCCAAAGAATTCCCATTCATTCGGATAACGACTGACCAGAGTCGAGTTGGTGCTGTAACGCACTCCTGCGCTCGCATGCGCGGGCAGCCCGGTGGCGAGCAGGAAGGTGGGAAAGCCCGTCACCTTGCGTTCCGGCGCGGGACTTCGGCTGAACCGGTGCGCAAAGTTGAATTCGACGACGCCCACCGGAATGGCCCACGGTCCGCTCACGTTCGGGCCACGGTCGAGCAGGGTCTGGGCTGCCGCGAGCGGAGCGGTGGCCAGCATGAGTGCCACGACCAGCACGGCGTCAGTACCCGGTCGGGAGCGCACCATCACCATCGCTGCTGGCAGGCGGGTTGCTGGTCGCCGGCGTCGATGTCGAGACCGTCGCGGGAGCGTTGCTCACCTGCACCGTGCCGGACATGCCGGGATGGATGGTGCAGTGATAGGCAAACGTTCCACTGGTCGTGAACGTCCGGGCGATGCTGGTGTTGGAGTTGACGCCGGGAATATCCTCCGGCGCGCCGGTCGCGGGAGTGAACGTCACGTTGTGGCCCAGCGACTGAAAGACCCACGTTACCACGCCTCCGGTGGCGACCCGGACGGTGGCCGGCGTGAACTGCTGGCCCGTGGTGGCGGTAACCGATGCAGCGGCGGGTGGGGGACTGCTGTTGTCCGGGCCGTTCGAATCGGAGCAGGAAGCAAGACAAGCGAGCGATGCCGCGGCGGCAAGAAATGCAAGGCGTGACACAGGTTGATCTCCACGGCCCCGTCCAGCATGGGCGGCGGCCGACTAGGGTGAGTGTCCATGTTAGGAGCCCGGCCGCATCCGGTCTTGGAAGCTCTGCACCCTTTGGACAGGCGTGACGTCGCGCGCTAGGTTCCAGCTTCGATGACCATCCTTCTCATGAGCCTGCTGGTCGGCCTGGGCGCGTTCGCGGCGGGACTGCTGGGGGCGCTCACCGGCCTGGGTGGCGGGATCGTGATCGTCCCGCTGCTCACCATCGCCTTTGGCGTGGACCTCCGCTATGCCATCGGCGCCTCGCTGGTCTCGGTCATTGCGACTTCGTCCGGGGCGGCGGCCGCGTACGTGAAGGAGGGATACACCAACATCCGGGTGGGGATGCTGCTCGAAGTGGCCACCACTATCGGCGCGCTCGCCGGCGCCTACCTGGCGGGATGGATCTCGCCCAACGCCATCGCGGTGATCTTTGCCATCGTCCTGCTTTTCACGGCGGTGCAATCTTTCCGGCCGCACGCCGAACACCTCAGCGACTCGTCCGATCCCCTGGCCCGGCGGCTTCGGCTCGCCTCGGACTACCCCACGCCGGCGGGACGCCAGCCCTATGAAGTGCGCAACGTGCCTACCGGCTTCGGCCTCATGTTTCTGGCCGGAATCCTCTCGGCGCTGCTGGGCATCGGCTCGGGCGTCGTGAAGGTGCTGGCCATGGACCGCGCCATGCACCTGCCATTCAAGGTTTCCACGACGACAAGCAACTTCATGATTGGCGTGACGGCGGCCGCCAGCGCTGGCGTCTACCTGAGCCGGGGGTATATCGATCCGATCCTGGCGCTGCCGGTGATGATTGGCGTACTCCTTGGCGCGCTGGTGGGTGCGCGTGTGCTCAGCCGGGCGCCGACGCGTGCGCTGCGCCTGCTCTTTACGGCGGTCGTGGTCGTGCTTGCCGCCGAGATGCTCTACAAGGGCATCACGGGCACCGTGTAATGGAAAGGGAACGCTGGAGCGACGACCGGGTGGAGCAGGTGGTGGGCAACCTGCTGCGGATTGGCGTGCTGGTGGCCGCGGCGGTGGCGGTGGCAGGCGGCGTCGCGGTGCTGGTGCAGCATGGCGCCCGGGTCGCCAGCTACGGAACCTTTACCGGCGAGACCGCAGAGTTCACCAGCATCGGCGGGATCGTGCGCGGCGTGCTTGCGCTCGACAGCCGGGCGGTGGTGCAGCTGGGGCTGGTACTGCTCATCGCGACGCCCGTTGCACGGGTAGTTTTCTCCCTGGTCGCATTCCTGCTGCAGCGCGACGGGCTCTACGTGGTGATTACCGGCATTGTGCTGGCGGTGCTGGTGTTCAGTCTGGTGTTTGGAGGCGGGTGAACGGTCGAGCGGTCGAGAGGTCGAGCGGTCGAGGAACTCCCCTTGACCCCTCGACCCCTTGACCGCTCGACCACCAAGGAGCTCCCATGCAATTCCCCTCCATTGCCGCCCTGGCCGAACGTGCCAGCCAGGTCGCGCGCCGGTTTCCGCTCACGCTGCTGCTTGGCGCCACGGCGGCGGCATTTGCCGTCGCGGCGGTGGACGGTTCCGGCCACGATCTCCAGTGGCGCATTGCCCTGGTGGCGCTGCTGGGACTCCCACTCTCCGTCGGCTTCGCACTGCGCGCCCGCTACCTCGGCTGGAGCACCGCGCGCCAGGTGCTCTGGCAGGCGGCCGGGCTCCTGCTGCTCGTGCTCTTCTTCATCACCTGGCCCGGTCCGCGACAGGACCAGGACATGGTCCGCTTCCTCCAGCTTGCCGCCATCCTGCATCTTGTCGCTGCAGTATTGCCGTTCATCCGCGGCCGGGAGACCACCGCCTTCTGGCAATACAATCGCCGGCTCTTCGAGAGCTTCCTGCGCGCGGCGCTCTTCGCGGCGGTACTCTTTGCCGGACTCGCGGTGGCGCTGCTGGCGCTCGACAAGCTCTTCGGCATTCCCATGCCCGACGATGCATACCCCAGGCTCTGGTTCATCATGGCGTTCCTGGTGCATCCGTGGATCTTCCTCGCCGGCGTTCCCGATGAGGCAGAAGAGCTGGAGTTCCGCACCTATCCGCGCGCGCTCAAGATCTTCACGCAGTATGTCCTGACGCCGCTGGTCGCCATCTACCTGGTGATCCTGGTGCTCTATCTGGGCAAGATCATCCTGACCGGCGAGTGGCCGGACGGGTGGATCGGCTACCTCGTGACCAGCGTCTCCGTGGCAGGCCTGCTCGGTTTCCTGCTGGTGCATCCCCTGCGCTCGCTCCCCGAGGAGGGGTGGATCCGCCTCTACGCACGAGGGCTCTTCATCGGGCTGATTCCCGCGGCCATCATGCTCCTGCTCGCACTCTGGAAGCGGGTGGAGCCGTACGGCCTCACGCCGCTCCGGACACTGGGGCTCGTGCTGGGCATCTGGCTGCTGGGTATCGCCCTGCTGTACACCATCTCACGCGGCACGAGCATCCGCACCATTCCACTCTCACTCGCGGCCGTGCTCGCCGTCTGCTTCGGCGGGCCGCTCGGCGTGCGGAATCTCTCGGTGAACAGTCAGGCGGACCGCCTCTCCCGGCTCCTCGGCAGCAGCGACCAGGTGCCCGAGCGTGCGCGCGAGGCGAGCGCCGCGCTCGGATTCCTGCTGCAGTATGATGCCCGGGACGCCGTCAAGCGCATTTTCGGGGATGCGGCGCTCGCGGCCGTGGAGCTCGCGAAGAGCTCGTGGGCAGTGCGTGACACCGTGGCCAAGCGGCTGCTCGCGCTCAAGGGCGTCGAATACTCGGCCCTGAGTGCCCGCTCGCCCAACACACGTGAATCAGCAGGATTGGCACGCGACCAGGCGGTGCCGGTGACGGGATACGACTGGATGCTGCCGCTCGACTTCACGAACGACACCACCTCTGCCCACGCCGGAACGCACGCGATTCACATTGCGCGGGACTCCACCCGTACCTGGCTCGAGGTCCAGGTCGACAGCGCCGCTCCGGTGCGCTTCCGCGTTGACTCGATGTACCGCGCGTGGCTGGCTGCTGACAGCTCGAGCCGAGCCCGGCAACTCATGAGCCAGCGCTCCGCTGGGTCGGTGCGATTGATGCTGAGCCTCAATGAGATCTTCGTCTTCGGGCAGAACGACTCGTTGCGCATCGGCGGCATGCAGGGGCACCTCCTGGTGGGCGAACCGCGATAACCGGCCGTTCCGGCCGGGACCGGGATAGTT
>DASSHL010000220.1:0-3640 GCA_035692845.1 Gemmatimonadales bacterium | reverse complement strand
CCTGGCTGCTGCGCACGGTCAGCACCCGCGTGCAGCGCCGCTTCCGTGACAAGGTGACGATCGCGCTCGAAGCCCACGTGGCCCGCCTGCAGGCGACGGTGGCCACCATCGCCCACCAGGAGCGCCCCGAATATCTCGACCGCCTCTCCGTGCTGCGCGACCAGGTGTTCGTGCTCGATCACATGTACATGTCGGTTTTCTCCACCGCCGGCTGGCTGCTGCGGCTGGGCGTGACGTTCGGCCTGCTGGTCTCCATCCATCCGGCGCTCGCCCTGCTGGCCGTCTTCGCGCTGCCCACCGTGCTCACCTCTACCTGGCGGCCCGCGGTCGAGCGCGCCGCCTACGAGCGCGGCGGGCCGGCGTCCCGGCTGGCGCGGCATTTCTTCCAACTGGCCACCACGGCCGCGCCCGGAAAAGAGATCCGGGTCACCCGCATCGGCGGGCGGGTGGCCGAGGAGCGCCGGAAGGCCTGGGAGCGCTGGTATGGGCCGATCGCCGCCGCCCGCTGGGGCTCGGCCGTCTGGCACACGCTCGCCTGGGCCCTGTTCGGAAGCGCCTGGGCCGGCGCGGTGGTCTTCGTCTCGGCGGGGCTCCGCGCCCCCGCGGGCGACGTGCTGCTGGTCCTGGCGGCCGGCGCGCGCCTCTCCGCCTACATCGGCGCCACGGTGGGGGAGATCGGCTTCCTGCGCGGCATCTGGATGGATGGCTCCCGACGCCTCGCCTGGCTGGAGGACTACGCGGCCTCCCTGGCGGCCGACGCGGACCTGCCCGTGCCGGCGCGGCTCCAGGAGGGTATCCGGCTCGATCGCGTCTCCTTCGCCTATCCCGGCACCGACCGCCTGGTGCTGGAGGACGTCACCATGGAGCTGCCCGCGGGCGCTGTGGTGGCGATCGTCGGCGAGAACGGCGCCGGCAAGACCACCCTCGTCAAGCTGCTCGCCAAGCTCTACGAGCCCACCGCGGGCGCCATCCTGGTGGACGGCCAACCTTTGGCGCGCATGCCGGCCGACGCCTGGCGCGAGCGCCTCGCCGGAGCCTTCCAGGACTTCTTCCGCTTCGAGCTCCCCGCGCGCCAGTCGGTCGGCGTCGGGGACGTCCCCCGGCTCGACGAGGAGCCGGCCGTGGTCCGCGCCGTCGAGCGGGCCGGAGCGGAGGACGTGGTGGCGCGCTGGCCGGCCGGTCTCGACACCCAGCTCGGCCCCACCTGGCCCGGCGGCGTCGACGTCTCCTTCGGCCAATGGCAGAAGCTCGCCCTCGCGCGCGGCTTCATGCGCGACCACCCTCTCCTCCTCGTCCTCGACGAGCCCACCGCCGCCCTCGACGCCGAGACCGAGCACGCCCTCTTCGAGCGCTACGCCGCCGCCGCCCGCCGCGACCTCACCGCCGCGGACGGCCGCATCACGATCCTCGTCTCCCACCGCTTCAGCACCGTCCGCATGGCCGACCTCATCGTGGTCCTCGACGGCGCCCACCTCGTCGAGGCGGGTACGCATGAGGACCTCATTGCGCGGGGTGGGGCGTACTCCGAGCTGTATGGGATTCAGGCGGCGGCGTACCGGTGAGATGTGTGAAATCTCCGCGCCCGCGGGGGAGCAAAGTTCCAGACATCTATTCCGAATCACCTTGAATCTGCAGCTCTGGCATACCCCGCAAAATCATAGAAGCGAAAGCCGAAGGGCCACGTTTCGGTTTCGGTAAGTATGACCTTTGCTCCGATCTGGATCGGAACGTCGTAGTCGATCTTGACCAAAACCTGCTTTTCGGAGCTCAGCTTGACGACCAGCACAGGGGGACCGCCTGTTTTGGAGTTGATCCGTTTGTAACCAACCACGATGCCAGAGATTTGTCGGATCGCCTTGGGATTCAGCCGAGATACAACGAGGATCAAAAATGTCGTAATGAGGAGAAGCGAGATCACACGAAAGGTCATGATCCAACGCTTCCCATTGCAGCCGAATGTCTCCATCCTTTTACTCTATGTGGCTCAGTGCGTAGCCGCGCTTCACTTAAATCTTACCTCAAGGGGGCCGATTTTCACTGCCGAGCTAAAAGCGATCTCTGCTAGGGTCTCTGTAATTGACGGCAGATCGACGAAACGAACGGCTTCGGCTGAGCTTAAGGTTATAGCGCCCGGAGCATCTCCGACGGCTACAATAAAAACTCTTAGCTTGTAGGCATCGCCACGGTTGAATGGCGCGAGAGTGAAATCTGGAGTTGCTGTCTTGGTTGCCGGGGATACGGGGTTAGCCAATGAAACCGCATGATGTCTGTCGGGCACAGTCGGTTCGATGTGGACAACCTCGTCGCCGGGAGTCAGAGTGAGGCCAAAGGAGAAGCGTGCCAAATCTCGGTTACCTCGATTGATGACCTGCACCTCTGCCACATGGAGATTGCTGAACTGATAAGTAGTGGCTCCCGATGTCACGGTGATACTTGGGCTTAGTGCCGATCCCGTGAAGCCTGGACTAAACAAGGGTGTTACGTCAAGACGCTTGCCCACAGGCTGAATGCGACTGCGGTAGGTGGTAATTATATTGGTTAAGACGGCACCCGCAAGACCTCCGCTCAGAACTCCTGCTCCGATCTTGATCCACTCAAACTCGGTACTCATATACCCTCAGCTCTAGACGTACTCCTTGTAGGCCGGGTCGAACTGCGTGGCTTCGGCTCGCATTTTAACACGCCTGCGAATCGACACGCTACTCGCCCGGAGCAAGTCCAGAGCCCTCCAGATCCAGAAGAGGTGACAGACTTGGACAAAGATGTCAGGCCGGGCTCAACTCGCTCAAAGCATCGGCTGGTGCTCGCGGCTTGCATGCCACAACGCAAGCACGTGGAGAGTGCCGTTTTCAATCTTGTAGTAAATGAAGTACCCGACACGGCCAAGAAAGAGGCGTCGGACACCCGGAGCTCGCGCGCCTTCATACTTTGCACCGATCCCCGGTTGCTCGGCTAGAAGAGCGACGGCTTCACCGAAGTCCGTGCCGATCGCCCCGGGAGCGGCGGGGCGATTTTGCGCCCACCATTCGGCCGCTCGGCGAACCTGACTTGCTGCTCGAAGGGAAATCTTGATCCGGAGTGCCATGCTCAGCCGTGCTTCGGCAACGACTGCAGCAGCTCTTCGAGGGTGACGTACTCACCCCGCCCGATCTCGGCCATGGCGGCTAGAAGCTCGTTCTCCTGCGCCTCCGTGAGCGAGAAACTCTCGTCAGCGCCGCGAGTGACAACCGCCACGACCGCTCCCTCCGTCAGGGAGACGCCCTCTACGACGATTTTTCCATTGACGACGGTTCCGGTTGCGACTTGCATGCCTCTATGGTACCCGGAAGCGTTCCTTTTTGGAAGCGCTACCGGTTCCCTGAGCCGGCATCCACCAAGCGCTGGGCGGCGACCCGTGCGCCGTCGCCTCGCATGGCAGCGGCGATGGCTCGGGCACGGGCCGCCACGCCGGGTTGGAGGGTGTGCTCGAGAGCGCTCGTCAGCGAGGCGGTGGTCGGGGTGCCGGGGGCGTGCGCGGCTCCGAGGCCGAGGTGGTGGATGCGCTGGGCCCAGTAGTGCTGGTCGTAATGTTGCGGGATGACGACCTGGGGCGCGCCGGCTCGCGCGGCCGCGGTGGTGGTGCCCGCGCCGCCGTGGTGGA
>DASSHL010000219.1:0-3312 GCA_035692845.1 Gemmatimonadales bacterium | reverse complement strand
GGCGGCTACCAGGGCCCGGGAGGGAAGTCGATTGTGCCCAGCGAGGCGCACGCCAAGCTTACCTGCCGCCTCGTGCCCGATCAGCAACCGGATCAGATCATGGATATCCTGGCCGGGCACCTCGAGGGTCACACGCCCGATGGTACGCGCCTGACGATCGAGCGCCATGAGCCCGGCGCCCCAGCCGCGCAGATCGCGCGCGATCATTGGGCGCTCGCTGCGGCGGAGTCGGCGCTCGAGAAGGTGTACGGCGTGCAGCCGCTGCGCGTGCGCATGGGCGGCACCTTGCCGGTGGCCGAGATCTTCCAGCGGGTGATGGGCCTGGCCACCGTGTACTTCTCCTTTTCCACCGGCGACGAGGATTTTCACGCGCCGAACGAGTTCTTCCGGCTCCATCGCCTGCACGAAGGCCTGGCGGCCTGGGTCCACCTGTGGGCCGGCCTCGGCGAGCGCGCCGCATGACCCGGTCGTCCGCTGATCTCGCCCGGGCGGAAGCTCGCGTCGAGGCGCACAGCGCGTCGCTGCGCAAGGAGCTGGGCGTGCGCGACCTGGCGCTCACCCAGATCCTCTTCATCATTGGCCTGACCTGGATCGGCGTCGCCGGAAAGCTCGGCCCCTCGCACGTGGTGATGTGGCTGCTGGCCGTGGTGCTGTTCTTCCTGCCGCTCGCCGCCGTGGTCATCTGGCTCAACGAGCTCATGCCGCTCGAGGGCGGTCTCTACCAGTGGGCCAAGCTCGGCTTCAACCAGACCATCGGCTTCATGGTGGCCTGGAACCTGTGGCTGTATGTGGTCCTGTTCGCGTCGGAGCTGGGCTTCACTGTTGCGAGCTACCTCTCGTACGCGCTGGGACCGGGCGCGGCGTGGATGACCACGAGCGCGTGGTTCGTGTCGCTGGCGTCCGCGCTTGCCATCGCGCTCCTGGCCGCACTGGCCTTCTTCGGCCTTTCGCTCTCGAAGTGGGTGCACAACGCCGGCGGCGTGTTCATGATCACGATCTTCGGTGTCCTGATCCTGCTGCCCATCCTCGGGCTCGCGACCGGCCACCTCAAGTCGTACCATCCGTTCCGCACCGAGATGCCGGAGCTGTCGCTCTTCAACCTCAACATCCTCGGCAAGCTGGCCGTCGGCGCGTTCGCCGGCTTCGAGTACATGGCCATCCTCGCCGGCGAAACGCACGCACCGGCACGCGCCGTCAAGAAGTCGGTCTACATCGCCGCGCCCGTGATCGCGCTGTTCTTCATCCTCGGCACGGCGACGATGGTGGCGTACATTCCAGCCGACCAGATGGACCTCATCGGCCCGCTGCCGCAGGTGCTGCGGGTCGGCCTCGGCCCGTTCGGGATCGCCGGGGCGCTGGTGACCATCGCGATCCTGATGACGCTGGTGATGCGGGTGTCCCAGATCAGCGTCGCCTTCACCGCCGTCACCCGCCTGCCCATGGCCGCGGGCTGGGACCGGCTGCTGCCCGCGTGGTTCAGCCGCCTGCATGCGAAATACCGGACCCCGGTCAACTCGATCGTGGTGGTCGCGTTCTTTTCCTTCGTCATGTCGCTCGTGAGCCTGGTCGGAGTGGGGCAGGCGGAAGCCTTCCAGCTGGTGTTCAACGCGGGCGGGATTTTCTACGGGCTCACCTACGTGGTAATGTTCGCGATCCCCCTGGTGGGGCTCAAGGGCGTGACGCCGCGACCGCCGCTCTGGGTCAGGGGCGCCGCGTGCTCGGGCCTCCTCATGACCGTGCTGTACATCATCCTGTCCATCTTCCCGATTATTGATGTCGCGAGCGTGAAGAGTTTCGCGCTCAAGATCTCGGTCGTGATCGTTCTGATGAATCTCGTGGGTGTTGCCATCCTGATCGCCGCACGCCGGCGGTCCAACCTCGTTGGGGAACCTGGAGCCTGACATGCGCACGCCACTCGTCCTGCTCACCGCCCTTGCCTGTGCCGCGACCACCATCCAGGGATGCAGCTCCGGCGGCCGCAGCCTGGCCGGCGACTGGGACGTGTACATCGCGCTCTCCGCGCAGCCGAAGTTCGGCTTCGAGGGATGGCGGCGCATGGGCTTTGCGCACTTCGCGAGCAGCGATTCTGGGAGCGTGGGCTTCCTGAAGCGGCGCACGGGACAACCGATGCTGACCGTGCACCAGGTCGCCGTGAACGGCGACAGCGTGGTACTGACGCAGGATTCAGCTCACGTGATGCGCGCAGCCTGGCATGGCGACACGCTCGCCGGCCTTCAGTATGCCCAGGGCGAGGTGGTTGACCGCCGCTTCCGGCTGGTACGGCGCAGCACGCCGGGCGTGGCCGAGCACGACTACCAGGTCTGGAAGATGGCAGCCTCCGACTCGCAGTACGCGGTCACGGAGGACACCCTGGTGTTCATGCCCACGCGTGACGGCGCCCGCCTCGCAACCTATATCGCGCGGCCCGTGGGACCCGGCCCCTTTGGCGTGGTGCTCCAGCGGACGCCGTACCGCCGGATCCTGCACGGCCCCGGACGCTGGTGGGCCTCGCGCGGGTACATCTTCGTCGCGCAGCACGTGCGCGGCCGCGAGGAGTCGAGCGGCGACGTCAAGGACTTTGGCGACTACGACCACGACATCCGGGACGGCTACGATGCGGTGGAGTGGGCAGCGCGCCTGCCCGGCGCCAACGGCAAGGTCGGCATGATCGGCCATTCGGATGAAGGCCGGCTGGCGTGGTACGCGGCAGTCAGCAATCCGCCGCACCTGGCGGCCATTTCCCCAACCGCCGCCACGCCTGACCCCTGGGTCGTGGTTCCCTACGCCGCCATGGCGTTCGGGCCCATCAACGTGGACTGGGCCTGCCTGATGCGGAACCGGACTATGGATTCGCACACCGCCGAGCTCGACATTGGTGAGGCCATCACCCACCTGCCGCTCTCCACCCTGCCCCAGCGCCTGGGCTGCGGCGACATACCGATGTGGGATCGCTGGATTTCACACCCGACGCTCGACGAGTACTGGCGCAAGCATGCGGTCACGACCTACATCGCCAATGTGCGTGCTCCGGTGCTCTCCATGGCCGGCTGGCACGACGATTCCCGCGGGCCAACCTACTACACCGACGCCCTGCTCAAGGTGCCCAAGCATCCCAACTGGCACATCGTGATGGGCGTGGGCGCGCACAAGGGCGTGGACTACGTGGCCGGTGACTTCGGCCCTGACGCGCGCTATGCCTACCGCGACCTCCAGCTGCGGTGGTTCGACCACTACCTGCTCGGCCGGAACAACGGCGTGGATACATTGCCTCACCTCGACATCTTCGTGCAGGGCGACAACACCTGGCGCACC
>DASSHL010000218.1:0-2987 GCA_035692845.1 Gemmatimonadales bacterium | reverse complement strand
CGAGCCTTGCCCCCGAAGCGGCCTTCCGCGCCGCTATAATCGCGCTGGTCGCAGGTCATGCCAGGACCGCAGCGACCGAGCTTGATGCCCTGGCTGCCAGGTCGGGTGCGAACGCGGAGCGGGAAGCCGCGCGCTACTGGGCCGGGCGCGCATGGGCCGGGGCCGGTGATTCGGCCGCTGCGCGCGACCGGTGGCGGCAGGCGACCCGGGATTCGCTCGGCTACTATGGCGCGCTGGCCAGCCGGCGGCTGGGCCAGCGGCCCTGGCTACCGGCGCCGGCTGACGAAAAGTTCGAGCAGGTGCCGGATGCCGACAGCACGCTTGCCCGAGTCGCGCTGCTGCGCCAGCTGGGGATGGACCGGGAGGCGCGCTGGGAACTTTCGGCGCTGTCCGGCATTTCCGGCGACGACGCCGAGCACCTCCTTGGCGTGGCGGCAGCACTGCGCGATGCGGGCGAGGCCTCACGCGCGATGCGTGTCACCTGGCGAGCCATTGCCGCCGGCGCCCCGCGCGACGCGCGAACGTACCGGCTGCTCTATCCCGTCGTGCACCGCCCCGCACTCATCGCCGAGGCCAGGCGCCGCGAGGTAGATCCCGTCTTCGCGGCGGCGCTGATTCGCCAGGAGTCCAATTTCACGCCGGCGGCGGTCTCTAGTGCGGGTGCACGCGGCCTCATGCAGGTCATGCCGAGCGTGGGCCATACGGTGGCGCGCTCCCTGGGGTATCCTTTGTGGGACGCGGTGCTGCTGTTCGAGCCAGATGTCAATCTGGAACTGGGCATGGCGCATCTCGGCGAACTGAGCGAGCGTTACTCGACCGCGGTTGAGATTCTCGCGGCGTACAACGCAGGCGTAAGCCGGGTGAAGCGATGGAATGAGAAGGCCGGCGTGGCCGATCCAGAAGTCTTTGCGGAGCGGATTCCCTACGCTGAAACCCGGGACTACGTGCGGATCATCCAGCGGAACATGGATTTTTACGGGGCGTTGTATGATTGGTCGACGGTCAACAGTCAACGGTCAACAGCCGACGTAGACCGTAGACCGTAGACCGTCGACCGTCGACTGCCTCTCGAGGTACATATGCCCTCCACCACCGGCGACCGACGCCGCAACGACGACACTCTCAATACCCTCGACCAGTTTACCGAGCTGTTCGTGGTGCTGGACCGCGAATGGCGAATCGTGCGGCTCAACCGCGCGGCGCGCTTCTATCTCACGCGCCTGGGACTCGAGCCGGAGCGACTTACAGGCCGGGTCATCTGGAACGAGGTGCCGGCGCTGGTCGGCACGCCGCTCTTCCGCGCCGCCGAGCGTGCCGTGCGGGAGCAGCGTCCGGTGGAGATTGAGGCGTTCTTCCCGCCGCTGGAGCGCTGGTTTGCCGCACGCTTCCTTCCCGGCGCTCCGGGCCTGCGCTGCTTCCTTCGCGATTCCACGGCGGAACGCGCCGCCGAGCAGGAGGCCCGCTCCAGCGCGAGCCTGATGCAGACGGTCATCAATTCCACGCCGGACGTGATCTGCGCCAAGGACCTGGCGGGCCGATACATCATGGGCAACCGCGCCCACCTGGAATTCGTTGGTCGTGACGCCGTGGGGCACACCGATCGTGATCTTTTCAAGAAGGACATGGCGGCCATGCTGGAGGAGAACGACCGGCTGGTGCTCGCCAAGGGTGAGACGCTGGTTTTCGAGGAAGCAGGCGAAGCCCCCGGCGGCGGATATCGCGTGTTCGAGAGCAGCAAGAGTGTCATGCGCGATGCGGCAGGGCGTCCGACCGGCATCCTCAGCGTATCGCGCGACATCACCCAGAGCCGTCGCGAGCGTCGCCGGCGCGAACTGCTGTATCAGGCCGGGGCACGGCTCACGGGATCGCTCGACACCGATGCCACGCTCGATGTCATCACTGATCTCGTGGTTCCCGACTTTGCCGATTACTGCCTGGTGGACCTGCTCTCACCTACCGGCAGCGTGGAGCGGGCGCGCGTGGCCTCGGCGCATCCGGCGCGCGACCGGCAGATCGTCGAGGCGCTGCGGCAGGTGATGCCCGCGCTCGAATGGAGCGAGCATCCGATCGCCGTCGCGCTGCGCAGCGCCGAGCCGGTGCCGCTCTACACGGTTGATGCAGCGGTGCTGGAGCGATTTGCCCGTACCGAGGCCCAGGGCGCCCCCATGCGGGCAGCGGGGATGACGTCGCTCATCACCGTGCCGCTTGTCGCGCACACACAGGTGCTCGGCGCGCTGACGGTGGCGTATGCGGGTGGCGAGCGGCGGTATGCCCCCGACGATGTCGCCCTGCTCCGCGCCCTGGCTGACCGCATTGCCCTGGCCGTTGCCAACGCACGGCTCTTCCGCACGGTGCAGGACGAGCTGGCCCAACGCGCCGAGGCGCAGGCCGAGCTGTCGCGCTGGGGCAAGATCTTCGAGCACGCGGGCTGGGGCGTGGCGATCGGGGATCCCGAGAGAGGGTGCTATGTGAGCGTCAATGACACCTACGCGCGGATGCATGGGTATGAGGCCGATGAAATGGCCGCCATGCCGATCTGGGAATTGACGGTACCGGCCTATCGCGAGTTCGCCCGCGAGGAAACCCGCCGGGCACTCCAGACCGGGCGGGTGGCGTATGCCTCACGGCACTTGCGTCGCGATGGCAGCGAATTTCCGGTGCGCGTGGACCTCAGTGTCATTGACGATGACCGCGGCGCACTCCTCGCCGCCAACCTGCAGGATGACTCGGAGCGCCAGGGCGCGGAGGAACGGCTGCGCGAAGCGCAGAAGATGGAGGCGCTGGGCCGGCTGGCGGGCGGCGTCGCCCACGACTTCAACAACATGCTCATGATCATCATGGGCTTTGCCGACTTCCTGGTCGCGGCCATGGACGAGTCGGATGCGCGCCGCCGCGATGCAGTGGAAATCCGGAAGGCCTCCGAACGCGCCGCGTCGCTCACCCAGCAGCTCATGGTGTTCGGCCGCCGCATGCCGATGCGGCCGACG
>DASSHL010000217.1:0-11551 GCA_035692845.1 Gemmatimonadales bacterium | reverse complement strand
GCAGTTCACGCTGCCGGAGCTGGGCGCGGCAGGCCAGGCACGCCTCAAGCAGGGGCGCGTGCTGGTCATCGGTGCCGGGGGACTCGGCTCACCCGCGCTGCTCTACCTCGCGTCGGCTGGCGTCGGTACGGTAGGCATCGTGGACTTTGATACCGTCGAGCGATCCAATCTCCATCGTCAGGTGCTCCACGGAGAGGGTAGCCTGGGCCAGCCCAAGATCGATTCCGCCGCAGAGCGGCTCGGCGATCTCAATCCTGATATCGTGGTCAGGACCCACAACACACGACTCACGTCCGCCAACGCCCTCAGCATCATTTCCGAATACGACGTCGTCGTGGATGGTTCCGACAATTTCCCGACGCGCTACCTGGTCAATGATGCGTGCGTGCTCGTCGGCCGGCCGCTGGTCTATGCCGCGATCTTCCGGTTCGAGGGACAGGCGACCCTGTTCGCCGAGCCGGATGGCCCGTGCTACCGCTGCCTCTACCCGGAGCCGCCACCGCCCGGCCTGGTCCCGACTTGTGCCGAAGCAGGTGTCCTCGGTGTCCTGCCCGGTGTCCTCGGCAGTATCCAGGCACTCGAGGCCATCAAGCGTGTGGCTGGGATCGGCGAGTCACTCAAGGGGAGACTGCTGGTCTTCGACGCACTGCGGTTGCGTTTCCGCGAACTGCTGGTCGAGAAGGACCCTGACTGCCCGGTCTGTGGAGTCAACCCAACCGTGCGTGAGCTGGTGGATTACGACGCATTCTGCGGCCTGGCAGGCGGCACGGGGAGTGACGCCGAAATTTCAGTTCAGGAGCTGGCCGAGTCGCTCGCCGGGAGCACCCCTCCGCTCGTCGTGGATGTTCGTGAGCCGCATGAGTGGGAGATTGCGGCACTCGAGGGAGCGACCCTGATCCCGCTTGCAACACTGCCGGCGCGGCTGGCTGAGCTCGACCCTGGCCGGCCCATCGTCACGGTCTGCCACAGGGGCGCACGATCCATGCGCGCGCTTGAGCTGCTGCGTGCCGCCGGCTATTCGAATGTGCGGAGTCTGAAGGGCGGGGTGGATGCCTGGGCCCGCGAGGTGGCCCCCGACATGCAGCGGTACTAGTCGGGGGGATGCCGAAGGGGGGACTCGAACCCCCACGGGCTTGCGCCCACTGCGCCCTGAACGCAGCGCGTCTACCAATTCCACCACTTCGGCGAGCCGCATAAAGTATGGCCCCGATGGTGGATAATCAAGCGGGAATCGTTGACCTGACCGATGCCGCTTTCTATTCTTGGCAAAGGAACTCCAGCGTGTCCCGACCGACGTCTCCCGAGGCCGATCAGAGGCAGTCCGTCGCCCGGAACCCCAAGGCGACCCACGACTACCACGTGCTGGACACGTGGGAGGCGGGCCTCGTACTGACCGGTACCGAGGTCAAGTCGCTGCGCGCCAAGAAGGCGTCGATCAAGGAAGCATGGGCGCGAGTGAAGAACGGCGAAGTATTTTTGGAAGGGATGAACATCACGCCCTATGAGCAGGGCAATCGGTGGAACCACACGCCGGTGCGTTCGCGCAAGCTCCTCCTGCACCGGCACGAGATCGAGCGGCTCATCGGCGCGGTCGAGCAGCAGGGACTGGCACTCATCCCGCTCGAGGTCTACTTCGCACGCGGCAAGGCCAAGGTCCGCCTGGCGCTGGGCCGGGGCAAGAAGCAGCACGACAAGCGGGAAGACCTGAAGCGGCGTGAGGCGGAGCGGGAGGCAGCGCGCGCCATGTCGGGGAGGTTGCGATGATAGCAGGATGCCTGCTGGCCCTGGCGGCCATGAGCGCGCCGCCATCCAGCATTACGCTGGCTACCGTCAAGGGTGAGCTGGTCCTGCCCGTGCGCACCGACGACCAGGGAGCGCCGGTGCTGTACGCCTCGCCCGTCGTCCTGGCGCTGGGCGGGACCATCAAGGTGTCTGGCGCCTGGGCTGACGTAACCATCTCGGGCCAGCCGCTGCGCCTGCTCATCGGCGCGCCATTCTACGTGCGCAACAGCCACGTGCGCCCGATGGCCGGCCGCGTCATGCTGTTGCGCGACACCCTCTTCGTGCCGCTCTCCTTCGTCGCCGAGGAACTGCCTCGCCTCTACGCGGAACGCTTCCGATGGGATGCCGCCAACGCGCGCCTCGTCGAGACCGGATGGAAGCCCGGGCCTGGTGTGGCGGAAAACGGTTCCGTCGTCATGACAGCAGTGCCGAAGAGCCCCTATACCGGCGCCCGGCTTCCCAACGGCCTGCGCCCCGGCCATCTCATCACCGTGGACGCCGGACACGGCGGCAATGACCCCGGCAACCCGGGCATGTTCTTTCCCCGGGGACTCAAGGAAAAGGACGTCACCCTGCAGATGGCGCTGCTGTTGCGGGATGAACTCGAGGAACAGGGAATCAAGGTCCGCATGACGCGCACCACCGACGTCCGGCCCAACCTGTTCAAGCGCGCCCCGATGTGCGGTGCCGACTGCGACATCTTCGTGAGCCTGCACGTCGACGCGCTGGATCCGAGGCGTGCGCCCAACTATCGCTCGGTGTCGGGATTCTCTACGCTGATCATCGGCGAGGAGAATACCGAGGATGCCGATCGCGTCGCCCGGATGGAAAATGAAGCGGTGCGCTACGAATCGGCGGCGGACCAGGCGCAGGCCAATGACCTCGCCTTCCTCTTGCGCGATCTCCAGATGAACGAGTATCTCCGCGAGTCGGCCCGCGCCGGCGCGCTGATCCAGGAAGATGTCGACCAGGTCCACACTGGCGTGAATCGCGGCGTGATCCAGTACAACAACCTGGCCGTCCTCAACACCGCTCGTCGGCCGGCGGTGCTGGTGGAGATGGGCTACAGCACCAACAAGTCCGATGCCGCGCTCATGTCCACGCCATCCTCGCAACGTCGCCTCGCGCATGCCATCGCGGAGGCGCTGGTGCAGTATCTCCGGGAGTACGAACGCCGCACCGGCGTTGCGCCCGCGGGAGCCACCCAGTGAAGCGTCCAGTCCGCCCTGTCCGACTTGTCCGCCTCGTCGCGCTCGCCCTACTCGCCCTGCCGTTGAGCAGCTGCGCCTACTACAACGGGATGTACAACACCCGGAAGTTCACGGGCCAGGCCGAGAAGGCGGAACGCGAAGGCCGCACCATCGACGCGAGCACGGCGTGGGGCCAGGTTACCGTGAAGGCGGAGACGCTGCTCGCACGCCATCCTGACAGCAAGTATGCTCCCGAGGCGCGCGTGCTCATGGGCCGCGCCTACGCCAAGCTGGGAGACTGCACCTCCGCGCGTGCGTCGCTCGAGCCGGGCCTCGGCATGATCCAGGACTCGGTGCTTGAGCGCGAAGGCCAGCTGGCCCTGGCGCGCTGCCTCGTGAAGCTCGGTGAATCCCAGCGCGCCGTCGTGGCCTACCAGCGGTTGTATGCCTCGGCCTCGGACAGCCAGCAGGTGGTACTGCGGCCGGAATTGCTCGTGGCGCTGCAGCGCGCCGGCGCGTGGGATGCTGCGCTCCAACTCGCAACAGACTCGACCGGCACCACCCGTCGCACGCGGCTGCTGCTGCTGGCGGGCGCGGGCCAGCTCGACCAGATGCTCGCCCTTGCCGATACCCTCGCCACCCTGGGCGACAGTCTCGCGCCATGGGATTCGGCCGCCGCGCTGGCCGGCCGCACTGATCCCGCCGCCGCTTCGCGAGTGGTGGATGACATGATGCGCCTGCCGTCGGTCAAGCCGGAGCAGCGCGCGCGCGCGCTGCTGGCTGACGGGACACGGCTTGCCCCGCTGGACAGCGCTCTTGCACTGGCCCGTTTTCGCCAGCTGCTTGCCACCGCCGGGCCAGCCGACGTGGCAGCGCGCGCCCGGCTGGATATGATCCGGCTTCGGCTCCGCTACGCCCAAAGCCCGGCCGATCTCGACGGCATCGCCGCGGATCTCAGCCGGGAGACCGAAGACTCGCCGCTCGTGGCGGAAGCGCGGACCCTGGCGGCCTCGCTTGACCAGCTGATCTCCTTGCGCGACTCGGTGGACGCTGCGACCCCTGCCGGCGACATGCAGACTTTTCTTGCCGGTGAACTTGCCCGCGACGAGCTCCGGGCGCTGCCGCTGGCCCGCCAGTTGTTCGTGCGGGTCGCAGATCTCTGGCCCGCCTCACCCTACGCTGCCAAGGCGCTGCTGGCAGCGCGGGTGATTGCGCCTGAAGACTCAGCCCTGCGCGTCCGCATCGAGACCGACTACACGGCCGACCCATATGTCATGGCTGTGCGCGGCGAGGAAGTGCCGGTGCTGCGCCTGCTGGAAGATTCCCTGGGAGATTTTGCGTCCGCCGAGATGGCCCGGCGGCTCCGGTCAGCCGAAGGCCAGGGGAAGTCGCCAGCAGCGCGGCCAGGCCAGCGGCCAGCTCAGCGGCCGGGCCAGCGGCCAGCGCCCGGCCAACGCGTGCCGGAGGTTCGCTGAGCGTGGTCCTGGCGCGCGAACTCTTTGGCGTCACCTTCCAGAATCCCATCGTGCTGGCTGCCGGTACCGCCGGTTACGGGCGCGAACTCGCCGGCGTCATCGAGCTCGAGCGACTCGGCGGAATCATCTGCAAGGCGGTCTCTCTGGAGCCCCGGGCCGGCAATCGGCCGCCACGTGTGGCTGAGATGCCCGGCGGAATGCTCAATTCGGTGGGCCTGGCCAATCCGGGGCTCGCCTTGGCCGCCAGCCGCGAACTGCCGGCCATTTGCCAATCGCTCAATCGCTGCCGGGTATTGGTGAACGTGGTGGGCTTTACGATTGCCGAGTACGCCGCCGTGGTGCGGGGACTCGAAGCGGTCGATGGGATCGTGGGATACGAGTTGAATCTCTCCTGTCCCAACACCAGCGCGGGCGGCATCGAATTCGGGATGGATCCGGATGCGGTGAGCAAGGTGGTGGTGCGAGCCCGGATGGAGACCGGCCGCGGTATCAGCGTCAAGCTCTCGCCCGCCTTGAGCGACATTGCGGCCATGGCCGATGTCGCGAAGGCGGCTGGCGCCGATGCCATCTCCATCGTCAATACCTTGCCGGCCGCGCTCTTCCGCGGCGATCTCGGCAGCTCCCGCCTGGGGCAGGGACCGGGCGGCGTCTCCGGCACGCCCCTGCGTGAGGCTTCGCTCGATGCCGTGCGTCAGGTCAGCGAGCGAACCGGTCTCCCGGTGATCGCGACCGGTGGCGTTCGCAGCGCAGCAGATGTCCAGGCATTTCTCGCCGCCGGTGCCACGCTGGTCGGGATCGGCACCGCGGCCATGGCGGACCCTCGGCTTCCTGAGCGCGTGGTGCGCGAGCTGGAGGCGGCGTGAGCGAAGTGATCCTGGCACTCGATGTGGCGACGGCGGAAACAGCCGAGCGCGTGCTCGACGCGGTTCCACGGGCGACCTGGGTCAAGGTGGGGTCGGTGCTGCTGACGCGCGAGGGCGGTGCGCTTGCTCGCCGGCTGGTGGCGCGCGGGCTCAACGTGTTCCTGGACCTCAAATGGCATGACATCCCGAACACCGTGGCTGGTGCGGTGGCACAGGCGCGTGATATGGGCGTGGCCATGGCCACCGTCCACACCCTGGGCGGCCGGCCCATGATGGAAGCCGCGGCGGCGGTTGCTGGCGACCGCCTGGCCCTGGTCGGCGTCACGGTCCTTACCTCGCATGACCGGGCGAGTTATGCCCGGGCCACGGGCCGCGACGACGTGGACCTGGACGCCGAGGTCGAGCGACTGGGATGCACAGCGCGCGACTGCGGCCTTGCCGGAATCGTGTGCTCGCCGGCCGAAGTCGGACGGATGCGGGATGCTCTTGGCGAAGGAGCGCTGCTCGTGGTGCCGGGGATCAGGCGGAGCGGCGACCGGGCGGGCGACCAGCAGCGGGTCGCTACGCCAGCAGCTGCGGCGGCAGCGGGCGCAACCCATCTCGTCGTCGGGCGCCCGGTGCTGGAGGCCGCCGATCCGGCTGCGGCGTTGGCCGCATTCGTGGAGGAGGCCACATGCTCGCGGTCGTGACCGTCGCCGCAATGGGATTCCTGCTGGCCTCGGGACGACTCCAGGCGCAGGACGTCTTGAGGGATGAAGCCCAGGTCGTCCTCACCGCCTGGACCACTCACGACGCGACCGGCATTCTGGCCGGGGCGGATTCGATCCTGTTGAACCTGCCGGGCGCGCAACCCGCGGCTCCGATCGGACGGCAACAGGCCACAGCGCTCATTCGGGGCTATCTGGGTGGGACCAGCGAAGAGAGCCTCACACTGCAGGCCGTCCGCTCCACCGGCCGCGATCGCGGCTTCGCGGAGCTGGCCCGGCGCTTCCGGCCCGTGGAGGGCTCGGCCAGTCGCACGGAGACCATCCTGCTGGGGTTCCGGCGGGAGGGGGAGCGCTGGCGGCTGGATGAGCTGAGGGTGGTGCGATAGGCGGCTCGGCGGCTGGCCCCACGCCCTGCGCCCCTAATCCCTCACCCTTGCACGACTTCCGTCCGGTGGCTATAATCCAAAGCTAGACTTTAAACGGCCTCCGGTCCGGGAGATGGTGTGAAGGTTCGTTCAAGCGTGAAGCCGATCTGTGAGCACTGCCGCGTCATCAGGCGCGCGGGCGTGGTGCGGATCATCTGCAAGCGCAATCCCAAGCACAAGCAGCGGCAGGGCTGACAATGGCACGCATCGCAGGCGTGGACCTTCCGCGCGAGAAGCGAGTCGAAGTCGCCCTCACTTACATCTTTGGCATCGGCCGGCCCACCAGCACGCGCATCCTGACCGAGACCGGCGTGAGCGCGGATACGCGCGTTCGTGATCTCTCGGATGCCGAGGTGGCCCGGCTGCGCCAGTACATCGAGCGCACCGTCAAGGTGGAAGGCGCGCTCCGTACCGAAGTCGCCATGAACGTGAAGCGGCTCATGGACATTGGCAGCTATCGTGGCATCCGGCACCGCCGGGGCCTGCCGGTCCGTGGACAGCGCACCCATACCAACGCCCGGACCAAGAAGGGTCCGCGCCGCGCCATTGCCGGCAAGAAAAAGGTGACGAAGAAGTAATGACAGCTCCAGCCAAGCCGACCACGGGCGGCAAGCGTGCCAAGAAGGTCGTCGAGAGCGAGGGCATCGCCCACGTCTCGGCCACGTTCAATAACGTGCTGATCACCATCACCGACATGCGGGGCAACACGCTCTCCTGGGGCACGGCCGGCAAGGCTGGCTTCAAGGGCTCCAAGAAGAGCACGCCCTTTGCCGCCACGGTGGCGGCGGAGAACTGCGCGCGCGAGGCGGTCAACATGGGCCTCCGGCGCGTGCACGTACGTGTGCAGGGTCCCGGCAGCGGGCGCGAGTCCGCCATCCAGGCGCTGGCCTCGGCGGGTCTCAAGGTCATTTCCATTCGCGACGTCACGCCCATTCCGCACAATGGCTGCCGTCCTCCCAAGAAGCGCCGGGTCTGATTCATGTCGCGTTATATCGATGCCAGCTGCAAGCAGTGCCGCCGTGAGGGTGTCAAGCTCTTCCTCAAGGGCGCCAAGTGCCTCACCGAGAAGTGCCCGGTCGAGCGGCGTCCGTACGCACCGGGCCAGCACGGCCAGTCCGGTGGTGGTGGCCGTGGCCGCAAGACCTCCGAATACGCCAAGCAGCTGCGTGAGAAGCAGAAGGTGAAGCGGATCTACGGGCTCACCGAGCGCCAGTTCCGCAACACCTTCGAGCGCGCCACGCTGCAGCCGGGCGTCAAGGGCACCAACCTGCTGCTCGCGCTGGAGACCCGGCTGGACAACATCACCTACCGGCTTGGCTTCGCGCCCAGCCGCAAGGCGGCGCGCCAGCTGATCCGGCACGGCCATGTGGAAGTGAACGGCGGCCGCGTCAACATCCCGTCGTACCGCGTCGCCGTGGGCCAGGAAGTCCGCGTGGCGCCGGCCAGCCGCGAGCTCGTGAGCGTCAAGATGGCGCAGGAGCTGGCCAGCCGTGGCCAGCCGGTGCGCTGGCTCAGCGTCGATGCCGAGAAGGCCGCCGGCCGGCTGGCCGAGCTGCCAACGCGCGAGTCCATTCCCGTCAACGCACAGGAACAGCTCATCGTCGAGCTGTACTCGAAGTGACCATGAACATTGATCTGACCGGACTGGTCCTGCCCCAGCTCGTTGAAGTGGCCAGGCGGGATGACAACCCCAATGTGGCGGAGTTCCGGCTCCAGCCGCTCGAGCGCGGCTTCGGCCACACCCTGGGCAACGCGCTGCGCCGCATGCTGCTCTCCTCGCTCCGCGGCAGCGCGGTGTGGGGCTTCCGCATGGACGGCGTCCAGCACGAGCACTCCACTGTCGACGGCGTGCTCGAGGACATTCACCAGATCGTCCAGCGCCTCAAGGCGCTGACGCTGGTCATGGCCGAGGACGTGGACGACGCGGTGCTCCATATCAAGCGCACCAGCGCCGGCCCGGTCCATGCCCGCGACATCCAGCCCCATGGTGCGGTCACCATCGTGAACCCCGACCAGCTGCTGTTCGAACTGCAGGAGGATCGGGACATCAACGTGGAGCTGTACGTCAACAAGGGGCGCGGCTACGTCGAGTCCGAGCTGCACCCGGCGGACCGCTCGCTGCCGATCGACCTGATCCGCATTGACGCCATCTACAATCCGGTGCGGCGTGCCAACTTCGTGGTCACCGAGACTCGCGTGGGCCAGCGTACCGACTACGATCGGCTCACGGTTTCCGTCGAGACCAACGGCACCATCTCGCCCGAAGATGCCATTGCGTATGCGGCCGCGCTCGCGCAGGAGCACTTCCGGCATTTTGTCGAGTTCGGCCACGTGCCCGAGGCGCGCCAGCCCGCGGCGTCAGCGGCCGAGCCCAGCTCACTCGCCACCCGCCTGGCGCAGCCCATTGATGACCTTGGGCTGACGGTCCGCTCGCTCAATTCGCTCAAGAATTCGGGCGTGCGCACGCTGCGGGACCTGGTCACCTACTCGCCGGCCCAGCTCAACGACGTCAAGAACGTCGGCGACAAGGCCATCGAGGAGATCGCCTCGGTGCTCAAGCGCGAGCGGCTCAATTTCGGGATGACGTTCGAGGATGTGGACGGCGACGTCCGGGTCCTGAGTGAAGGCCAGTCGCCTGACACCGTGGTGGCGGCGCCGGCTGAAGGAGACGCCCAGTAATGCGCCACCGTGCCAAGGGACGGCAGCTTTCGCGCACGTCCACTCATCGCCGCGCCCTGCTCAACAACATGGCCACCAGCCTGTTCGAGCACGGCCGGGTCGTTACCACCGAAGCGAAGGCCAAGGAGCTGCGCCCGTTCGCGGAGAAGCTCATTACCCTGGCTCGCCGCGGCGACCTCCACGCCATGCGGCTGGTGGAGCGCAACATCAAGAGCCGGGCGGTGCGGGAGCGCCTGTTCAAGGAAATCGGCCCACGCTTCGCCGCGCGGCCGGGCGGCTATACCCGCATCCTCAAGCTGGGGCATCGCCCGGGCGATGGCGCGGACGTGGCCCGCATTGAACTCCTGGCGGAATAGGGCGACCGACGTGCCCCCTGCCAGCGCCGGCACCGAAACACGAAAGGGGACCCGAGGGTCCCCTTTTTTCTGCTATCCGGCGCCGAGTGCGCGCTCAGACGGCCTTGCGGATCTTGTTGCTCTTGATGCACCGGGTGCAGACGCGGACTCGCCGAGGCGCCCCGTCCACCAGGATGCGCACCGTCTGCAGATTGGGATACCAGCGCCGCTTGGTGCGGTTGTTGGCATGACTCACGTTGTTGCCGGTCGAAGGACCCTTGGCGCACACGGAGCAGACGCGTGCCATATGTACCACCCTGCTGAAATTGTTGGTGTCGCTGTCGAGCCCTCAAGTTTAACCGGCCAGCCACGATGACGCAACTTCCACGCGGACCACGACATGCCTAAGGCGCTTGTCACCGGAGTCACCGGCCAGGACGGCTCCTATCTGGCCGAACTGCTGCTCTCCAAGGGGTACGAGGTGGCCGGGATGGTGCGCCGCACCAGCCACCACAGCTACGAGCGGATCGAGCACCTGCTGGACCGGGTCCAGATTGTTGCCGCGGACCTGCTCGACCAGCACTCCCTGACGCAGGTGCTGCAGGAAACCCGCCCCGACGAGGTCTACAACCTCGCGGCACAGAGTTACGTCCCCACCTCCTGGACCCAGCCGGTGCTCACCGGCGAGTTCACCGCACTGGGTGTGACCCGCATCCTCGAGGCGGTACGCCTGGTGCATCCCTCGGCGCGGTTTTACCAGGCCAGCAGCTCGGAGATGTTCGGCCGCGTGGTGGAGACGCCCCAGAATGAGCGCACCTCGTTCTATCCCCGCTCGCCCTATGGCGTGGCCAAGGCCTACGGCCACTGGATCACGGTCAACTATCGTGAGAGCTACGGCATCTATGCCGTGAGCGGCATCCTGTTCAATCACGAATCGCCGCGACGCGGCATCGAGTTCGTCACCCGCAAGGTGACCGACGGGGTGGCTCGCATCAAGCTCGGCCTCGCCCGGGAGCTTCGCCTGGGCAACCTGGACGCGCGTCGCGACTGGGGCTTTGCCGGCGACTACGTGGACGCCATGTGGCGCATGCTGCAGCAGCCCGAGGCCGAGGACTATGTCATCGGCACCGGCACCACCCACAGCGTGAGGGAGCTGGTGCAGGCGGCATTCAGCCATGTCGGCCTCGACTGGGAGAAGCATGTGGTGGTAGATCCGCGCTTCATCCGACCGGCCGAGGTCGATCTCCTCCAGGCCGATCCGTCCAAGGCTCGCGCGAAGCTTGGGTGGGAGCCCAAGGTGAGTTTCGAGGAACTGGTCGCCATGATGGTGGACGCCGATCTCGCGCGGCTGACGGGAGCCCGCTGAGCGGATGCGCATCCTGGTCACCGGCGCAGACGGCTTCGTGGGCCGGTACCTCCTCAGGCACTTGCTGCGGAGCGGGCACGATCTCGTCGGCGCCGTGCGGCCCGGCTCGGACGCGGCACGGGGCTGGCTCACCGATGACGAATACGGTGCGGTGCAGTGGGCCGGGCTCGAGCTCGACGATCCGCGCAGCTTCGACGAGCTGTTCACCGCGCCACTCGATGCAGTGGTTCACCTGGCGGCGGTTGCCTCGGGCAGTGACGCACGGGAGGACCCGGGCCACGCGTGGGTGGTCAACGCGGCGGGCACCGCGCGGCTGCTCGAGGCAGCTGCCGCAACGCGGGAAGCGGGCGTCGCGGATCCGCTCCTGCTCGTGGTCTCGACCGGCGAGGTTTACGGGCCTGGCGAAGGACGGCGCTCGGAGGATGCACCGATGACGCCCGTCTCCCCGTATGCGGCGAGCAAGGCCGGCGCCGAAGTGTCCGCCGGAGAAGTGGGGCGGCGGACCGGCCTCCGAATCATCGTTGCCCGCCCATTCCAGCATACCGGTCCCGGCCAGCTCGACCGCTACGTGGTCCCGGCGTTTGCCCGGCGGCTGCGCCAGGCGCGAGCCGAAGGTGTGGGCGAAGTCCCGGTCGGCAACCTTGCGCCGGTGCGGGACATCTCGGACGTGCGGGATGTCGTTGCGGCGTACTCCGCGCTCCTGGAGCGCGGGGTTCCGGGCCAGACCTA
>DASSHL010000216.1:0-8087 GCA_035692845.1 Gemmatimonadales bacterium | reverse complement strand
GCGGCCAAGCCATTTGGCCGGATTGATCGTGGCGGCCTGCAGTAGCCTTGCCGGTGGCATACCGATGCTGGCCAGCATTGCCATTTCCTCGTCGGCGCCGAGAGGATCAATGCCGTCCTGACCGACGAGCAACGTGACGCCTGCCGCCGCGACCGCTCGAGTAATGGTGCTTGCGCCGTCCCACATGCCGGCGAAGAAGCGTGCGCGTTGCTCGGGGGACATTCCGGGGCGCTCAGGCGGATCTCGCCTCCAGGCATCGAATACGCGGAGCGTCGGGGTAAACACCGCTCCGCGATCACGCCAGTTTCGCGCGAGCCTGTTCAGCCGGTCCAGGTCCAGGCTCTGGCGCCCGAGCGGGATGACTCGGAGCCCGAATGTCATGTACGCGCTCTCGCTCACGCTGGGAATGCGCATCAGGCTGTCGCGCGAAGCGGCCAGATCTGCCCGGAGTGCGGATCCCCATGGTGAAAACGCATGCTCGATGCTGGTGATGCCCAGTGCGAGTGCGGTGTCGACGCGCACCTGCTGGAACAGTGGCGAGCCGGGATCAAGCACCACCTTCAGCGAGTGCTGCTTCGCCTGCGAGAGGAGCCGGCGCAGCAGGCCCAGGTCCCACTGGCCAAACACCTTCAGGAAGCTGCCACCGGCAGCGGCGACGGAGCTGGCTAGGGAGTCGACCTGCTCCGGACTGTCCATCGGCACGGTGAAACCGGGCAGGACCTTGTTGTTGCCGGCCCAGTGCATCGGCGAGTGCTCGGCCATGGGACCGGCAAAGAAGATCTCGGGGCCCAGCAGCTCGCCACTCGCGATCCTGTCGTGCATACGTGCCATCACATCCGTCGGACCACCGACGTCGCGCACGTACAGGATGCCGTGCTCGACGAACTGCTTCAGCACCAGCGCCAGCGAGTCCGGGCCGCTGAGCGTGAGAAAGGCGAGGTGGACGTGGCTGTCCCAGAGACCGGGAATTACATAGCCGCCGTGGCCGTCAATGTGCCTCGCGCCGGTGGGCCCTTTCCGGCTACTGACCGACCGAATCACGCCATCTGTCACGATCACATTGGTCAGGCGGGAGAACTTTCCGTGCACAACATCGAAGACATGAACATCTTCGAGGACCAGGTCGGGCTTTGATTCCTGGCAGAAGCTCGCCACGGGTGCGAGCATGCCTGAACATGACAGCAAGACCGGGACGAGACGGCGAATCCAATCACCCATGGGGAACCTCCGCGGACTCAGCTCACGAGCGAACACGGATGATGGTCTTTCCCGGGCGGCGTTCCGTCGAATTGAAGGCAGCGACCGCATCTGCCAGGGGCGCAACCGTGCTGATATTCGTCCGCAATTGCCCGTCCCTCACCTGCTGGACGATTTCGCTCAGTTGAGCACGATCGGACTCGACAACAAAGTCGACTGCCAGGCCGTCGGTTGGTCGTTCCTCGCTCGGCCCGACGATCGATACCAGCGTTCCTCCAGGCCGAACCAGGCGCGCTGATCGCTTGCCGATGTCGCCGCCGATCAGGTCGAACACGAGGTCGACGCGGCCGATGTCCTCCAGGACATCGTGCTCGAGGTCGACAAACTCCTGCGCGCCAAAGTCGAGCGCCTTCTGACGGTCAGCGGCGCGTCCGGTGCCAATGACGTAGGCGCCGGTCAGATGCGCAAGTTGTGCCACCATCGCCCCGACCGCGCCGGCTGCGCCGTGCGCGAGGACACTCTGCCCCGCCTGAAGCCGACCGTGCTGGAACAGTCCCTGCCACGCCGTGAGACCTGAGATCGGCAAGCTGGCTCCCACCGTGAAATCGACATCGCCCGGGAGGGGCGCGAGGTTCCGCGCCTCGACGGCCGCGTACTCGGCCAGCGTCCCGTCGCGATACCAGTCCGTGAGGCCGAAGACGCGCTGTCCGATCGACAGGCCCGTCGTGCCATAGCCAAGGGCGGTGACCACGCCAGCCAACTCATGACCCGGGATCGTGGGGGTACGGTCACGGCCGAGACAATCGCTCCAGGTCGATGGCCATGTCAACTCGGTCCCGACAAAGCCTGACGCGTGAACCTCAACGATGACATCATTGATCGCTGCCCGCGGTTCGGGCCGCTCCACCAGGGTCATGCCGGCCGTGCCTGAAGCCTGGTCCGTCACCACTATTGCCTTCATGGTCCACCACCCTCCGTACACTATGTCTCGGCTGGTGCCTGCGGTGACGGCCTCATGCCGCCGCCAATGCGGTGCCTCGCCGCAGCACCCGCGCGAACCACCAGCCGCCCGCCAGGCAGAGCACGTTGCCAATCTGGCTCAGGACCACCTGCGCCGAGATAATCTCGGCCAGGATCAAGGCGGTGCCGAGGGCGAACACGAGTGCCGGCCCGCGCAGCGATCCAGGGCTCGACGCCAGCGGCGCGACCGCGAGCCCGGTGCCGACGAAGAAGGCGAGCAGGCCGGGCATCAGTACAGCGAATACGGCGGGCCCCATGAAGGTCTCCAGCAGGGTGACGGCGGCTGCCTGGCCGGCACCCCCGGCGACAAAGCGACCGAGCAGCATCTCGAATCCGAAAACGGCCGACAGCGCGCCGACGGCGGCGAGCATGAGCACGCGGGCGACATAGCCGAGGGCCGGCCGGCGGTCCGCTACGAGAGCGGTCAGCGCCAGGATGCCCGGAACGAATAGCAGCATGCCCATGAACAGCAGCAGATGTGCGGCATACCAGCGTGAGGGGGCTGCCGCCACCATCGCGACCTGGACGGCCGGGTCCCAGCTTTCGGGCGGGTGGAACAAGTCCCCGACGCTCATCAGGGCGGGACCCACGATGAGACTGGCAGCGCCAATGACCCTGTGATATTGCCGGGGTGCGGTAGTCATCGTGGTGACCTCAGCGTGACGCTAGCCGGATCGCGTCCCGCGGCTTCTCACTGGCGGGCCTCGTGCCTGCCACTCATAACTCAAAGGTTCCGCTTCGGCCACCCGGGCGCCAGTGGTGCAGGGAATTGCGGCCAGCAGATGGCCCGTCCGCTGCAAGCGCGTGTTAGGCGGGAACCTCACAAGCGTGTCGTCGCAGGACGGCAGGCGCCACCGCCGCCTTGGAAGTGAAGTCCCAGAATTCCCGTGCTTCGCCAATAAGAGAGTCTCCGGCTGCGCGCAGCTGTAACGTTACGCCGCTGAAGCCAGTCGAGAAGGCGAGACGAATGCTAGTCGGCGTCGAATCCGGCATCAGCGAGTCCGTCGCGACGCTCCACCGTGTCATTTGATGCACACTGGGTTCTGCGCCAGCTGCTGGGAGTACCTGCCAAACAACACCACCATTCCGTGTGCGGCCGACCAAACTATCCAGCCTGATGATGCGAGGGATAGTATTGTACCGATGTGCGTGGGCCGCTTTTCCTGTCTCCGGCATGGTCCAAGGACCAACGATCGTCGCATAGCACCCCACAAGGGCGCTCTCAGCAGGAGTGAGGGCTCGTGGCACTAGGACTAGGGAGACGGTGTGGCTTCTGGCGCAGCTGAGTTGGGCTGTCGCAGCCAGCAGCAGAGCACACGCGCTTGCACGATTCCTCAAGCCGGTACCCCCGATCCAAGGTTTCCCGCCTAACGACAGGCAAATCAGCTGCAAACGACCAGTGAAAAGCTACGATTCCTTATCGCCTCTGGGCGCACCGGATACGCACGGTGCTCGGGCGCGTCCGCGTTTGGCTGCTGCATTTGCGTGTTAGGTGGCTCCGGATTAGGGCCAGTTATCACCGACTGGCCACTGACCGGGGCGTCGAACCGCGCGCAGCAGCGCGCCCACGAAGATCCCGCCCAGGCTCAGAGACATCCAGATATCGGGATCTAAGGCCGCGTCCGAGAGCGATGGGTCGCTCAGCACGATCGATCCTATGATCACCGAGAGCAGGAAGCCCAGAAAACACGATCGAGGATACCCCCGGAGCGCTGGGGCCACGAGGCCGGCGCAGAGCCCGGCGACCGTGCTCACCACAATCAGGATGCGGAAGTATCCCACCGAACTCCGCACCAAGCCTACCGCTTGATCCAGGCCATACGCGAAGGTCGCCCGGAGGACCAACACGAGGACGAAGCCGCCCGCAACGCCCCAGCCCCAGCGTATGCCTCGTGCGAGCCGTTGGCCCGTTGGCGTCGCGAGGGTGAGTGGGGAACGCGAGTTCACAAGCGCAGGCTGGTCCATGCAACCTCGATTGGAGGCCACCTAACGAGTATTCGAATGCATATCGACGAAGTTTCCATGATACGTCGCGCAGTCTGATCCGGAAAGACTGCATGGCTCTACTCGGCCTGCGGCCGATGGAGCCGGATGCATCGAGTGCAGGAGGGGCGAAGCCATGGCTTTGCCCCTCCTGCGTGTCACGCGATGTATCCCCTCAACCTCCCGCCTTCCCGCCCTCCCGCCTTCCCGTCTTCTGATACGTTCCCATAAGCTCCGCCGTCCCCAGCACATGCCTCTCAATGGCGTGCTCGAACTCTTTTCGGGTGGCTCCCTCGCCCAAGCCCGTCAGCATCGTGTCCAGCGCATATAAATGAAAGAAGTAGCGGTGCCGCCCGATGGGCGGGCAGGGCCCGGACCAGCCGGACACTGCCATCGTTCCGCAGATCTTGCGCGCCTTCGCTTGGCGCGTCGTTCCCTGCGCCCTCCCGCAACTCGGTCACGCTGGCCGGAATGCCGAAACGAATCCAGTGCAGGTAGAGCCGCCTGGGCGCCGCCGGATCGGGCGCATCGGGATCGTCCACCAGCAATGCGTAGCTCTTCGTCCCCTCTGGCGCGCCGCTCCACGCCAGCGGCGGCGAGATGTCGTCACCTTCGCAGGTGTAGCGCGCGGGGATTGGCTGCCCTTCTTCAAATGCGGAAGAATGAATTTCGAACATGATGATCTCCTTCATGGTCGACAGTCAACAACTGAGTCGATGGTCAACGGTCAACGGTCGACAACTGCGGGTTGTCGGTCTCCCGGGCAAGCCTCTCACGCAACCCGATTGCTTCGTCGGAGGCTACGCCTCCTCCTCGCAATGACGCACGGCCGAGCGTTGACCGTTGACCGTAGACCGTCGACATCCCGCCCATCCCGCCCATCCGGCCCATCTATTCCTCACTTGCCTTCAGCGCCGCCGCCCCGGGATCCGGCTTCCACGGATGCTTCGGCTCAAAACGCTTCCACAACAGCGCAGAGACCTGCCGGATCAGCTCCCACCCCTCATTGCTGGCCGCCCACGTAGTGTCCGCGAGGTTCTTCGTGGTGACGCAGAAGACGTAGTCTCCCGATGGCGCATTGACGAGCACGACCTCGCCTCGCGCCTGGTCCACCGCGCCCTGCTTCGATGCCGCCTGCACCCACGGCGGCAGCTCGGCCAGCGCCTCGGCATTCCAGAAGCTCCGCGTGAGCCCGCGATACATCTCCTCACTCGCGGCCTCGCTCACCGCCTTGCCCTCGCGTATCATTGTCACCAGCCGAGCCATTTCCCTCGGCGTGGTCTGCCCCCAGCCATACCGCTCCCAGTCGCCGCGACGGTCCTCCGTCCGCGAGTTCATCCGGGTGTGCTCGAATCCGTGTGCCTCGAGCCACTGGTTGATGGTGACGCCGCCGCCCGCGAGCGACTGGAGCCAGAGCGACGCCGTGTTGTCGCTCATGGTGAGCATGAGCATGACCAGCTGGCTCACGTCGATGGTCGCGCTGTCCTTGAATGAGCCCAGGATGTCGGTGCCGGCATAGTAAAGCGAGTCGGTGTAGACCAGTCGCTGGTGGATGTCCACCTTGCCCTGGATGATCTGGTCATACAGCGTGACCAGGATCGGCACCTTGACCATGCTCGCCGTCGGGAAGACGCTGTCCGCGTTCACCTCGGCGGTGACACCCGTCTTGAGGTTGTGCACGTAGATGCCGACATCACCCCGGACCTCTCCGGCAAGCGCCGAGAGTTGCCGCTCGAGCCTGGCGTCGCGATGGGTACTGCGCTGGGCAGAGGCTGGCACGGCGAACAGGGCGAGCAGGATGGGGAGGGCGAGGGATAAACGGCGCACGGGCGGCTCCGGCCTGGGTATGGCTGGATTCTAACCCGGCCCACGCGTTACGAAACCCAGCTCAGGGCAGTTCCGTAGCGAGAAACAGGCGCTCCATCCGGCTGCCGACACTTCCACCACCAGGACACCATGCTTCTGTCACTGTTGCTGCAGGCCGCAGTTGCGTCCACCTCTGTCATGACGGCCGCTTCCGGCGCCTTCAGCGGGCAGGCTGGCGCCACGAGCGTCACCCCGCCGCGGATCGACACCACGGTGACGCTTGACGGCCAGCTCGATGAGCCGGTCTGGGCCCGTGCCGCCGTGCTCACCGGGTTTTCCCAGTTCCTGCCCACCGATGGCATTCCCGCAGCCGATTCCACCACCGTCCTGGTCTGGTACTCACCCACTGCGCTGCATGTGGGCGTGCGGGCGCGCGAGGCACACGGGGAGCCACAGGCCACACTGGCGGACCGCGACCGCATCAGCTCCGACGACTGGATAGAACTCCTGATCGGGACGTTCAACGACGGCCGCACCGCCACGATGTTCGGGGTGAATCCGTTCGGCGTGCAGGCCGACGGTGCCCTGGTGGAGACCGGTCAGAACAGCACCAACTTCGGCTCCGCCGGCGCCTCGCGCGACCGAGCCGACCTGAGCCCCGACTACACCTGGAAATCACGCGGACGCCTGGTACCCGGCGGCTACGAGATCGAGATCGAGATTCCCTTCAAGAGTCTCCGGTTCCAGCCCTCGGCGCTGCAGACCTGGTCATTCCAGGTGGTGCGCCACGTGCAGCACTCGGGCTACGAGGACGTCTGGGCACCTGCTCGACGCGCGAGTGCATCGTTCGTCGGCCAGTCCGGTCACTTGACCGAGCTTGAGGGGCTCCGGCGCGGGCTCGTGGTGGACGTAAATCCCGAAGTGACCGCGGCCTACTCCGGCGCGCGCCAGTCATCTGGCGCCTACAGCTATGGTGATGTCGAGCCTGACATCGGCGGCAGCCTCCGCTGGGGAGTGACCAACAACCTCACCCTCAACGCCGCTGCCAATCCCGATTTCTCCCAGGTGGAGAGCGACGCCGGCCAGATCAATTTCGATCCCCGCCAGGCGCTCTTCTTCTCCGAGAAGCGGCCTTTCTTTCTCGATGGCATCGAGCAGTTCAACACGCCAAGCAACCTCATCTACACCCGCCGCATCGTGCAGCCGGTGGCCGCCGCCAAGCTCACCGGCAAAACGCTGGGCGCGGATGTGGCCTTTCTTTCGGCGGTCGATGACCGTGACGTGTCGACCACCGGGAGCAATCCCGTCTTCAACATCCTGCGCCTGCAGAAGGGAATCGGCGGCGGATCACGCGTCGGCATGGCCTACACCGATTTCATCGATGGCGGCAATTACAATCGTGTGGCCGACGTCGATGCACGGCTGGTGTTCGGCGGCGTCTATGCGGTCATTGCACAGCTGGCCGCCAGTCGCACGCGCACCAAGGATGTCACTGTCACCGATCCGCTCTGGGCGCTGCGCTTCGACCGCACCGGCCAGCGGTTCGGCTGGCGCACCACTTTCACCGGCGTGGGAGACCAGTTCGTGACCCGAAGCGGATTCATCAGCCGGAACGGAATCGTCCACGCCGCCATCGCACCCAACTACTCCTTCTATCCGAAGGAGGGGTCGCTGGTACAGCGCGTCACCGGCGCCATCACGCTCGACGGAATCTGGCAATACCAGCATTTCATCCATGACGGCAAGATCCAGGACCGGAAGCTGCACTTCGACGTGAACTCCGCGCTCCGCGGCGGCTGGACCGTGGGCGCCGGCTGGTTCGTGGAATCGTTCGGTTACGATGAGGGATTGTTCGCCGACTACTTCCTCGGCGTGCCCAACGGCAGTGGCGGGCTCGACTTCCAGCCGTATGTGGGGCAGGAGCAGATCAACAACAACGAGTTCTACGTGAGCGTGAACACGCCGGCGTACAAGCGGTTCGACGCCAACGTCTTCTCACTCTACGGCCACGACGAAAACTTTCCCGAGTGGGCCTCGGCCGACCTGCTGATCATCCAGGGCGGCATCAACGCCAGGCCTAC
>DASSHL010000215.1:0-2330 GCA_035692845.1 Gemmatimonadales bacterium | reverse complement strand
GACATGGGAAAGTGGCCGGCACCTGCCGGCAATGGACCATGCGATTGCATGTTCCCGAAGCTAATGCGGAGGACTGGGGGAAGTCAAAAGTCGTGCCGCGGAAATGGCACGGGCGGTGCGTGGCAGGTCGACGGTCGACGGGCTACGGTTGGGTGTTGACCGTTGACCGTTGACTGTCGACCTGTTCCAGCGCCCGCTGCACCCCGCGGCTATCCGGGTACTTCCGCACCAGTCCGGTCAGCACCGCCCGCGCAGAATCGGGCTGGCCGGCGGCCACCAGCGCCTCGCCTCGCAGCAGCCCGACCTGCTGGTCCCAGCGGCGATTGCCCTCGGGCTGCTTCAGGGTATCGAGCGTCGCCAGCGCACCGGCGGGGTCATGACGATCCCGGATGAGCGACTGAATCGCCAGCAGGGTGACTGCCGGATCGTTGGGCCGCTGGCGCACCAGTTCATCGGTGAGGCGAGCTGCCTCATCGGTCCGGCCCGAGTCGCGGGCGGCCGCGGCCTGCGCATAGAGTCCCGCCACGAGCAGCCGCTGGACATCAGCCGGGTCGCCGGAGCGTAACCCCGGCCCCCCGCCATAGGCGTAGACCAGCTCGCCGCCTTCGTCGGCCGCCTCATAGAGTTCAACACACGCCACGACACCCGCCACTGCGGACGCCAGCATCAACCAGCGTCGCGCCTTCTCCCGCGACGCCAGCGCCAGCCCTGCAACCTCGATCACGCCAACGACCAGGAAGAGGTTGCGGGTGGTCTCGCCCGCTTCCTCATGGTGCTCGACGGCTTCCCGTGCACCGGGAATCCGCTCCACCGGCCCATGTGCTGCGGTGCCGGACTTGACCGCGACCACGCTCGACACGGCGGCCAGGATCAGCAGCACCGCACCCGCGGGACGGGTCCAGACGGCCCGTCCCGTGAGTGAAATCAGCCGCAGCACGATGCCGACAAGCCCAAGGGCCACGACGAAATGGACCACCTGGGGGTGGAGCGGCGCCCAGTCGATCATTGCACGCAGCGACCATTCGGATCCGGCTTCGGCTTGTCCACCACCGGCCGGTGGTCCATGTCGGCCACCTGTACCGCCAGGTCTTCAAGGAAGTTGGCGACACGCGCCATGTGGTCGTACTCGATGTACTGCGGCTCGTCAGTGACCTGGTGATAGTCCGAGTGCAGCCCGGTGGTGAAGAATACGATCGGGATGCCGTAACGAGCGTACTCGTAGTGATCGCTGCGGCAATAGATCCGGGACGGGTGGCCGTCGGCATCGATGGAGTAGTCCAGGTCCATGTGATGCCCGCCTTCACGATTCACCGTCTCGACCATGTCACCGAGCTCGGTGGACAGCCGCCGTGAGCCCACCAGCTGGAGGTAATTCGGGTTGCCGTGGATGGGCGTGCCATCCTTGGTGCGGCCAGTTTCGTCGTACGCTTCGCCCCGGCCCACCATGTCCATGTTGAGCTGCGCCACGATGGAATCACGCGGCACGGTCGGGTTGTCCGTGAAGTAACGAGAGCCCCAGAGCCCCTTTTCCTCGCCCACGTGCCAGACGAAGAGGATCGAGCGCTTCGGCTTCGTCTTCATCGAGGCAATCTTCTGGGCCAGCTCCAGCACCGTCACGGTTCCCGACCCGTCGTCATCGGCGCCATTGCTGATGGAATCGAGCCGCTGCGAACCAGGATGGGCGGCACGGAATTCGGCCAGCTGCCGGTTGACCCGCTCCTGCTGCTCGGGCGAAGCCTGCTTGCCGCCGTCATCCGCACCCTCCGGACGGACGATGTGATTCCAGATCCGGATCGAGTCATGATCCACCGGCCGATTGCTGAAGCCGATGTGATCGTTGTGCGCACCCACCGCGACGAACTCGCCCCGGAGCGCCGGGTCGCTGCCCCGGATGATGCCGACCACGTTGCGGGCAGGGTCCTTGACCGGACTCGTCACGTACTTGATGTCAAGCGAGCTCGCCGGGCCGGTGGCGCCCGGCTTCAGCGCGGACAGGGGCTGGCCAAAAATCATCTCGCCAGCCCGGGTGCTGATCAGCACCTGCGGCTGGCCGTCAGGACGCTCGCTCGGATTGTCATTCAGGAACATGCGCGGTTCCTTGAGCCGATCAAGCAGTCCGGGCGAGAGGTCGTCCAGGATCACCAGCGCTATGCCGGCCGCGCCGTCGAACTCGGCCGGACGCCGGCTGGCGGTACGCAGCGATTGGAGCCCGCCCGGTGCGGAGAAGACGACCAGCTTGCCCCGATAGGCATCGGCCCCCTGCAACGCGGACGAGTCGCCAACGGCGCCGGCGAAGACCACCGGCACGTTCGCGAGACTGGCGCCCCCAG
>DASSHL010000214.1:0-5000 GCA_035692845.1 Gemmatimonadales bacterium | reverse complement strand
GCCACCGCAGGATGAACGAAGGAGGACACATCGCCGCCGTAGCGCGCCACCTCGCGCACCAGGCTGGAGCTGAGGAAGGTGAGGTCCACGGCGGGCCCCAGGAAGACCGTCTCGAGCTCATGACTGAGCTGGCGGTTCATGAGCGCCATCTGGAACTCGAAATCGAAATCGCTCACGGCACGCAGGCCGCGCACCACCATGGTTGCACCACGAGAGCGGGCATAGTCAACCAGCAGCCCCTCGAAGCTCTCGAATTCGATGCGGGCATCATTGCCGATGCCCGCCCGCAGCAGGTCGAGCCGCTGCTCTGCCGGGAAGAGCGGATCCTTGGCGCTGTTCGTCGCCACGGCGACGATCAGCCGGTCACAGAGCGCCAGACTCCGCCGGATGAGATCCTCGTGGCCGCGCGTCGGCGGGTCGAAGGAACCGGGATAGATCGCAATTCGGGTCATGGCGCCCTGAAAAAGGTGAGTGCGGTGTCGCCGTAGCGGCGGGTCTGGCCGCCCGGCAGGATTTCATCGTTGGAATGTTCGATCGAAAGAATGCGTGCAAAGGGGGCGGTGCGAAAGGCCGACGCGAGACGCGTCGCGTGGCCGGTGCTGTAGGGCGGGTCGGCGAAGGCCACGTCGTATGCCCCTCCGGGCAGGCCCTCGATGAAGCGCAGCGCATCCGCACGGTGCACCACGGTGCGCGAGTCCGTTCCCAAGGCCTCGATGTTGGTGCGCAGCGCCGCAAGCGAGCGCGGTGCAATCTCCACGAAATCGGCGGACGCAGCGCCGCGCGAGAGCGCCTCCAGTCCGAGCGCGCCGCTGCCGGCGAAGAGATCGAGGACCCGCGCCTCCCGTAAGTCGGCGGCGAGGATGCTCATCCAGGCCTCGCGCACCCGGTCCGCGGTGGGGCGGACCCGGCTGTCCGCCGGCGGCACCAGCCGGCGGCCGCCGAACTCGCCGCCGACTACCCTCACCCGACACCGGCCGGCGCGAGTGCCAGGAGGCGCGCCTGCAGGCTGGCGCTGCCATTCCACTCGTTCATCTCGAGGCGGAAGGCGGCGTCCACGGGGTCAGTTGCCAGCCAGGTGACGCGATCGGCCCAGTTGAATCCGATGGCCGGAATCCGGGTGTAGCCCTCCAGCAGCGTCGCCTTGAGGTGCCCGCTCCCCACTCGCCGGGGAGAGGCAAGCTGGGCGCCCCGGACACCGAAGACTGGAGCAGGATTCCCGGTGCCGCAGGGCTCGAGGTGCCGGCTCAGCCGTTCGAGTTCTTCGGTGGCTTCCGCGAGCGTAATCACGAGATCGATTCGCTGTTCCGGACCAAGATCGTCCTGCCGCAGTCGCTCGCGCGCGACCGAGGCAAACTGGTCCCGGAACGCCGCAAGGTTCTCGCGTCGGATGGTGAGGCCAGCCGCCATCCGGTGCCCGCCATACCGCTCCAGCAGGTGACCGCACTCGTGCAGCGCGGCATGCAGGTTGAACGCCGAGATGCTGCGGCCCGACCCCTTGCCGACATCACCTTCGAAGGCCACGAGAAAGGTGGGCCGGCCGTAGCGCTCGACGATACGGGAGGCGACGATGCCCACCACACCGGCGTGCCACTCATCGCCGCTCAGCACGAATGCCGCATCGCGATCGGGATCCATGTCGCGTTCCACCTGCTCAACAGCCTCGTCCAGGATGCGCTGGTCCAGTGCCTGGCGACGGTCGTTGAGCACGCCGAGCGAGGCCGCGATGGCGTCCGCTTCCGCGTCGTTGTCGGTCAGCAGGAGCCGCACGCCATCCATCGCTTCGCCGATGCGGCCGGCTGCGTTGAGGCGCGGCCCCAGAATGTACCCGAGATGACCCGCGCGAATCTCCTTGCCGCCCAGGCCGCTCGACCTGACCAGCGCGCGGATGCCGGGCCAGCGGCTTCGGGCCAGTACCTTGAGGCCGTGCTTCACCAGGATCCGGTTCTCGCCGGTCAGCGGGACAACATCCGCGACGGTGGCGAGAGCCACGAGATCCAGCAGGTGCAGGTGGAGACTGGCCGGCAGGTTGAGCGCGGGAATCAGGGCCTCGACCAGCTTGAACACAATCCCGGTGCCGCAGAGCTGGTTGAGCCCTGAGGTGTCGTCGGCCTGCTGGGGATCGACGACGGCGACGGCGTCCGGCAGCGTGGGGCCCGGCAGATGGTGGTCGGTGACGACGACATCCATGCCCTGCGCTCGCGCTGCCGCCACGCCATCAACTGCGGTGATGCCGCAGTCACAGGTGACAATGAGCGACACGCCGGCAGCGGCGGCGGCGGCCACTCCCGCGGTCCCGAAGTCATAGCCGTCGCGCATGCGATGCGGCACAAAGGGAACCACCTCAGCCCCGCCGGCCCGCAACGCTCGGGTCAGCAGCGCGGTCGCGCACTGGCCATCCACGTCGTAGTCACCGTGCACCATGATCCGCTGGCCGGCCCGCACCGCCCGCGCAATCGCCTCGACGGCGCGGCCCATGTCGCGCAGGCTGAGCGGATCCTGCAGCTGGTCGAGCGACGGCCGCAGGAATGCACGGGCGGAATCGACCGTACCGAATCCGCGCTGCATCAGCAATCGCGCGAGCGCCGCCGGCAGCCCGAGCTCGCTTGCCAGTGTATCGGCGCCAGCGGCGTCGGCAGCCTCGGCGATGCGCCAGCGCAGCGGCGGACAGGGGAATGGTGCGGTCATCCGTTTCTCCGGGCCCGGCGCTGAAAATCCCGCGCCGGCCCCGCCAGGGGATAGCGAAGCTTGAAGTCGTCCACTCGGCGCCTTCGCTCAACGGGATCGGTGAGCGTCTGGATCGCGCGCCACTCCGGTCCCGAAATGATCATTTCCGCCGTGGTGGTGAACATGTCATCGAAATTTGCTCCATCGAGCTCAGCCGCGGACTCACGCAGCCGTGACCAGAGCAGTTGCGCCCGGTGCGACAATTTCTCCGGCGGCTGGTCTGCAAGACTCACGTCGCCGCTGATGGCCTGGAACAATTCGCGATGCTCCGGCAGTTCGAACGCTTCCACCGGTACGAACTCGGCGGCACGGCCCCGGAACGCCGGCGCCGCCACGAGCACGCGCAGCAGATCCCATTCGGCCCCGCGTATGGGGGTAGAGCTCGGCGGCTCGCCCCGGTTTTCACCGGGGTGATGGGCTCGGCGGCCTGGTGGCTCGGCGGCCTGATGGCTCGGCGCGAAGCGCAGTTCGCGCTCGAGCACGTCCTTCGACACCCCGCTGCGCTCAGCGACGCGAGAAAGATAGAGCTGCCGCGTGATCGGGTCTGCTGCTGCCCGGATAGTGGGCAGCAGGCGATCGAGCGCCGAACGGCGGCGTTCGAGGTCCTCAAACCATCCCTTCTCCGCAAGCAGCTGGATCTTCCGCTCCAGCACGTCCACGGCGTCAGCCACGACCCGGCTCACCGCCGGTGCCCCGCCCTGGCGCATCATAGTGTCCGGATCCTCGCCCGCCGGCATCGTGGCAACGCGAACCCGTACACTCTGACGCAACAGCTCGTCGGCGGCGCGGAACGTGGCGCGGAGACCCGCGGCGTCGCTGTCATACAGGAGCGTCACCTGCTGGGTGAAGCGCCGCAGCAGGCTGGCCTGGTCGGGCGTGAGCGCGGTGCCAAGCGGTGCCACGACATTGTCGATGCCGTTGAGGGCAAGCTGGATCACGTCAAAGTAGCCTTCGACGACCAGGGCAGATTCTTCCTTGCGGATGGCGTGCCGCGCCGCATGCAGGTGATACAGCATGCGGCCCTTATGGTAGATGGCCGACTCCGGCGAATTGAGGTACTTCGGTTCGCCATCGCCCATGGTGCGCCCGCCAAACGCCACCACCCGCCCGCGCAAGTCGTGAATCGGGAAGATGACCCGGTTCCAGAACTTGGCGGCCACGCTCCCATCCTCGCGCTTGCCCGCAAGCCCGGCCGCGACAAGTGTCGTCTCCTCGATGCCAAGGGTGCGCATGGCGTCGAGAAATGCCTGCCCGCGTGGCGCGAAACCGAGGCCCAGCTCGCCCGCGGCTTCGGTGCTGATGCCCCGCCCTTCGAGGTAGCGCCGTGCCGGCGCGCCTCCGTCGCCATCGAGCAACTGGCGCATGAACCAGTCCTGGGCCGCGCTCGCTGCGGTGTAGAGCGGCTCGTTGGGATCGGGCCCGTCATTGCGCTGGCGTTCGGGAATGGTGATGCCAACGCGACGAGCCACATCCTTCACCGCCGAAGGGTAGTCCAGCCCGAAGCGCTTCATGAGGTAGGTGAAGACGTCACCGGCTTCATGACAGACGTAGCAGTAGAACATCCCCTTTCGCGGGATGACGGCAAAGTTGCGGTGGGTGCCGCCGTGAAACGGGCAGGGGCCGCGCCAGTCGGCGCCGGTGCGCTTGAGCTGCACCGACTCGCCGATGATGCCTATCAGGTCGGCGCTATCGCGTACCTGCTCGATGATCTCGTCCGGAATCATCCCGCCTCAGTCCCCGAATTCCACGATCGTGACACCGGTCCCGCCCTCGTTGCGCGGTGCGTAGCCGGCGCTCCGGATGCGGCGATCGCGCTTGACGGTGCGGCGCACGCGCTCGCGCACGACGCCTGTCCCCATGCCGTGAATGATGCGCAGCAACGGATGCTCGGCCAATATTGCCGCATCCAGCGCCGCCAGCGTCGCCGCTTCCGCCTCGTCGCCGGTCATGCCTCGGAGGTCAATCTCCATCGGCGCGGTGACCGTGGGCACGTCCGGGCTACGGGGCGCTTCCGCCCGCGCCCCGCGCCTCGCGTCCCGCGTCAAGCCTTCGATCGGCACCACCATGCGCATTGCGCCCGCTGCGATCACCGCCCTGGCGTCCGTGCGCAGTTCGAGCAGGGTGCCGCGCACGCCCGCGGTGGTGAGCACACTGTCTCCCACCGTAAGCCCCGAGCCATCCGCACCGGTGAGCTGTGCAGAGGCGTCTTCATCCGCCGCGAGGCGAGCACCTTGTTGCCGGATTTCATCCTCCAGCACCCGGCGCGCTTCCCGCGC
>DASSHL010000213.1:0-2293 GCA_035692845.1 Gemmatimonadales bacterium | reverse complement strand
GGAGATGATCCAGTCCCCATCCAGTTCGGCGCGGAGGTAATGGACAATCTCCCAGAGTGGGGCATCGGCGGCAACGAGTCCCTCGAGCTGGTCGCCGAGGGTGATGGCGAACCTGGCCGCGATGGCGTTCCGCCACTTGCGATTGGCAGCGGTCAGGACGGAGCGGAGCTGCTGCTGCAGCGCCTGGCGGGCCGACGCGGCGAGCCGGCGGGAGCCCACGGCGTCGGCGAGCACGGCGATGTATTGGGTGACGGATTTCGACATAGTTCGCCCATGTGACGATTAACGTCACAAGGTACGTAATTGAAGGAAAATGTCAACTGGCTGAGAGCTGAGAGCTGTGCGAAAGCGTCCCTTAGCTCTTAGCTCTTAGCTCATACCCCTTAACTCCCCAGTCCTCCGCTCACATCAGGGCTTGACATCCATAACCAATTAGTTATCATAACCAATAGGTTATGGATGAAAGGTGACGAAGCAACCATGCAAACCTCCGAACGCCTCGATCTGACTTTTGCCGCGCTGGCCGATCCCACACGACGGGCCATCATGGCGCGGCTTGCCCTGGGTGAAGCGTCGGTCGCGGAGCTGGCGGCGCCCTTCAACATGAGCCAGCCGGCCATCTCGAAGCACCTGAAGGTGCTGGAGACGGCAGGGCTGGTCTCCACGGGACAGGACGCCAACAAGCGGCCACGCAGGATCGAAGGCGGACCGATGCGGGAGGCCGCCGCCTGGCTCGGGGACTACAGGAAGTTCTGGGAGCACCGGTACCAGGTTCTCGATGAACTGCTCGACCAGATGCAGGCCAATCCACCGAAATCAAGGCGCAACCGCCACTAGTTCCGGTTCCCCGAAACGCGACCAGAGAGAAGGAAGCCGCCATGACAACCAGGGAAAAATTTACAGCCGAGGTCACGCTGCCGAGCGACACGGAAGTCCGCGTCACACGCAGCTTCCACGCCCCGCGGACGCTGGTCTGGCAAGCTCACACCGTGCCCGAGCTGGCGCAGCGGTGGCTTGGCTATCCCGGCTGGTCAATGCCGCTGTGCGAGATGGATGTCCGCCCCGGCGGCAAGTATCGCTGGCGCTGGCGCTCGGACGAGGATGGACAGGAGTTCGGTTTCTTCGGCACGTTCAGTGAGGTGAGCGAGCCGGCAAGGCTCTCGTATGACCAATACTACGATCCGGGCAACTTCGACAGCGCCATGCCGTTGGATAATCCGACAAGGATCCGCTCCACTTACACCGAGGAGGGCGGCGTCACCACGCTCGTCACGGTGATGGACTTCGGATCCAGGGAAGCACGCGATGCGGCCATTTCAACCGGCATGACCGAGGGCATGGAGGTGAGCTATGAGCGGCTCGATGCGCTCGTCGCCAGGGAACAGGGCAGCTGAGCGCCTAGCGCTGGGCGCTCAGCAGTTCTTTCACCAGATCTTCACTCGTGCGTCCCGCCGCCTCGGCCGCGAAGTTGGTGACTATGCGATGGCGGAGCACGGAGGGCGCTACCGTGGCTACGTCGTCCAGATCGGCCATGGGGCGGCCATCCATGGCGGCGCGGGCCTTGGCGGCCAGCACCAGGTACTGCGACGCTCGTGGGCCCGCGCCCCATTCCACGTACTCCTTTACTGCTGCCGGCGCGTCGGGCTCGCCGGGCCGAGTGTGGCGGGCGAGTGACACGGCGGCACTGACCAGGCCCTTCGAAACGGGAATACGCCGCACCAGCGCCTGCATCGCCCGCACAGCGTCCGCATCAAGTGCCGGCGTGATGGGCGCCTCCGGCTCACCGGTGGTGCGCTCGACGATGCTTTCTTCCTCTTCCCTTGATGGATAGCGCACCCGCAATTCCAGCATGAACCGGTCGAGTTGGGCCTCCGGCAGGGGGTAGGTCCCCTCCTGCTCAATCGGGTTCTGGGTCGCCAGCACAAAGAACGGGGCAGGGAGCGGATAGGTGGTGCCGCCGGTGGTCACCCGATGCTCCTGCATCGCCTGCAGCAGCGCCGCCTGGGTCTTGGGCGGCGTCCGGTTGATTTCGTCCGCCAGGAGCACGTGGGCAAAGACCGGCCCGTGCACGAATCGAAACGCCCGCTTTCCCGTGGTGAGGTCTTCTTCGATAATCTCAGTCCCCGTGATGTCGCTCGGCATGAGATCAGGGGTGAACTGCACCCGGTTGAAGGAGAGCCGGAGCGCTTCCGCCACGCTCTGCACCATGAGGGTCTTGGCGAGGCCGGGAACGCCGATCAGGAGCGCATGCCCGCCGGCCAGGATGGCGGTCAGGATGCCGTCCACGATTTCC
>DASSHL010000212.1:0-3269 GCA_035692845.1 Gemmatimonadales bacterium | reverse complement strand
CATGGGCAGCGTCATCACTTCGCTCTTGACCCCGACAAACCAGGAAATCGTTTCCGCAGCAGCATACTCGGGAAGACTGGTGACATGCCGGCCTATGGCTGCGCTGTGGGCCATCCGGTCGTTGGCCCGGTCCCGCCGCTCGAGCAACAGGGTGCGAAGACGTGCTTTCTCTTCCACGAAGGCGTACCTTTCTGGACGCGGGACTCGTGACTCATGTCCCGCGTCTCGCGTCCGAACACCGATCTAACCTGCTAACGGAACCTCGGCGTGCCCGCAGTCTTCAGCGTCACCGTTGCCAAGGACTACCTCAATTTTGCCGCCGCCCATTTCATCACGATGCGCGGCCACAAATGCGAAGCGCTCCATGGCCATAATTACCGGGTTGGCGTCACGGTGGAAGGGGCACTCGATGCCGAGTGCCGCTGGGTCATGGACTTCAGCGTGCTGAAGGAGATCCTCCGCCCGCTGGTGAAGACGGTGGATCACCGGGTCCTGCTGCCCACCCGGAACCCCAAGCTTGCCATCGAGCAGCGAGGCGGGCAGCTGCACGTCGCCGTCTTCGGTGAGCCGCGCTACGTCTTTCCAGAGCGCGACTGCGTCCTGCTCGAGATCGAGAACACGACCGCCGAGATGCTGGCCGAACATTTCGGCCAGCAGGTCCGGGCTGCGCTGGCCCAGCAGGGCCAGGCTGAAGTTGCGCGCCTGGTGGTGGAAATCGAGGAGAGCACCGGTCAGTCGGCCTTCTGGGAATGGCGCTGACCGCTCACCTCCGAAAGGAGCATCATGCCAAAGGAAGCGACCTACACCGGCTCGGCGCTGGCCGAGCGGATGAAGGACCTGAAGGGCTGGGATGAGACCGAGGGCACCATCCGCCGCATCTATGCGACCGATGGCTGGCCTACCACGCTCATGCTGGTGAACATGATCGGCTTCTTCGCTGAAGCGGCGGACCATCACCCCGATCTCGCGGTCAGCTGGGGCAAGGTGGAAGTGCGCCTCAGCAGCCATTCCGCGGGCGGCATCACCGACAAGGATGTCGCACTCGCTCACATCATAGAGGCCAACGCGCTCTGGCGGCCCACCGGCAGCGCGCTCACTGGCACCTCGAAGCAGTGGGTCACGGCGGAGTCTCCATAGCGGGACCATCGGTAACCCGGCTCGATCCCGCTCCGGACCCGCTCGCGGCGTTCGGAGCGGTTCGCCATCTGCCCTGGCCGCTGCTGCTGGAGAGCGCGGGTCCACTCACCACTCATTCGCGCTACAGCTACGTCATGGCGGACCCGGTGCGGGTCGTGCGCCTACCAGCCCACCCGCGCGCGCTTGACGAGCTCCGCTCCCTGCTCGCTGAATTTCGCCGCGAAAGAATTCCTGGCCTTCCGCCCTTCCAGGGCGGCCTCGCCGGCTATCTCACCTATGAACTCGGCGCTTCACTCGAAGGGATCGAGACCGGTGGCGATGCTCCTGGCGTCCTGATGGGGCTGTACGACAAGGTGATGGCGTGGGATCGGGTGACAGGGGAATGCTGGCTGATGGACGGAAGGCAGTCGACGGTCAACGGTCAACGGTCGGCGATGAATAGCGAACAACCGCCCGCCGACGGTCGACTGTTGACCGTTGACCGTCGACCGTCGACCGGCAACATCACCCGCCCCGCCTACGAGGCCCACGTCCAGCGCATCCGCGATTATATCCTCGCCGGCGACGTGTTCCAGGTGAATCTCTCGCAGTGCTTCAGCATGCCGTCCACACGAGACACGCTCGATCTCTACCAGCGCCTGCAGTCGCGGAGTGCGGCCCCGTTCTCCGCCTGCTTCGAGGCCGGTGATCATGACGTGCTGAGCATCTCGCCTGAGCTGTTTCTTTCCCTCGACGGCAGCGCCATCGAAACCCGTCCCATCAAGGGCACCCGGCCGCGGGGTGCGACTCCCAAGGCCGATGTCGCACTCGCAGCCGAGTTGCAGGCGAGCGCCAAGGACCGCGCCGAGAACGTGATGATCGTGGACCTGATGCGGAACGATCTTTCGCGCGTGGCAGAGCCAGGCAGTGTACAGGTGCCGTCGCTCTGCGCGCTCGAATCACATCCTACCGTGCATCATCTCGTCTCGACCGTCACGGCGACGCTGGCGCCAGGATGTGATCCGATTGACCTGCTGGCGGCGACCCTGCCCGCTGGCTCCATCACCGGTGCCCCGAAGGTGCGCGCCATGCAGATCATCCGGGAGCTGGAAGCAGTGCCGCGCGGAGTCTACTGCGGGGCCATCGGCTATATCGGGTGCGACGGGAGCATGAAGCTGAGCGTCGCCATCCGGACGCTCGCGCGCCGTGATGGTGTCGCGCGCATCCACGCCGGGGGCGGCGTGGTGCTCGATTCGGATCCCGCCGCGGAGTATGATGAAACTCTCGCCAAGGCGCGCGCCCTGCTCGAGGCAGCCACCGAATGATCCTGGTGCTCGATAACACCGACAGCTTCGTGTACAACCTGGCGCGCTACGTCCGGGAGCTGGGTGGCGAGCCGCTGGTGCATCGCACCAACGCGATCACGTTGGACGAAATCGCGGACATGGCGCCGTCGCACATTATCATCTCGCCAGGGCCGTGCACGCCCGCTGAAAGCGGTGTATCAGTGGAAGCCATCCGGCGCTTCGGCGCGCAGATCCCGATCCTCGGCGTCTGCCTGGGGCATCAATGCGTTGGCGTGGCGTACGGTGGCAGGATCGTGCAGGCCAAACATCCCATGCATGGCATGGCGAGCGAAATCGGTCATGACGGTCGAGGGATCATGACGGGGCTGCCGACGCCCCTGGAAGCGGGCCGCTATCACTCACTGGTGGTGGATCGGGACTCGCTGCCTGCGGAGCTGGAAATCACTGCCACAGCACCCGATGGCGACATCATGGCACTGCAGCACCGGAGCTACCCCGTCTTCGGCGTGCAATTTCATCCGGAGTCGGTGCTGACGGGGCAGGGATATCAAATGCTGGGGAAGTTCTTGAGAGCTGAGAGCTGAGAGCTGAGAGCTGAGCGAGCATAGCCGCTCTTAGCTCTTAGCTCTCAGCTCTTAGCTCTAAGCTCAATCCCCCAAACTGATTCCCAGCTCCCGCGCCGTCTGTATCGTGTCACTGTCGAGGGGGACCAGCTTCTGTCGCCCAACGACGTCACCGAGCGGTACGGTGGTGATGGTGGAATTATTGAGCCCGACCATGACGTCGAACTCGCCGTTCGCGACGGCGCGGACGGCAGCGGCGCCGAAACGGAGGCCCAGCAGCCGG